>JBMNRA010000013.1:0-53632 GCA_050944415.1 Ruminococcus sp. | reverse complement strand
GTTCAGACGTTCCTCTACTCCATCGATCCTTTCGTTCAGATGCTCCTCTACGTCATTGATCCTTTCGTTCAGACGTTCCTCTACTCCATCGATCCTTTCGTTCAGATGCTCCTCTACTCCGTCGATCCTTTCGTTCAGACGTTCCTCTACTCCGTCGATCCTTTCGTTCAGACGTTCCTCTACTCCATCGATCCTTTCGTTCAGATGCTCCTCTACTCCATCGATCCTTTCGTTCAGACGTTCCTCTACTTCATCGATCCTTTCGTTCAGACTATTCTCCATCGGTTTTAATTCTTCCCGAAAAATCGCCTGTATCATCTTTAAATCCGCTGTTTCTAACATCTATTGTATACCTCCTTCCCTTTTCAGGAAAATCAGTACTGCTCTCCCACACTGTTGATATGTTCAAGTATAACTTATTCAATCACTTTTATCAACTATGTCATTGCAAAATCAGAAATAAATATTATCTTTGCATATATATAGTAAAAGGCAATACAGCATCCACTGTATTGCCTTTTATGATCAATCAACTTTTTATTTATCCGCACCGTAAAGAGTAACCAGTTTTTTCAGATATTCATATCTTTCTTTAGCTTCTGCTTCATTCTTAGCGAAAAGTCTTTCCGCCTTGGCAGGATTTGCACGTTTCAGAGAATTGTAGCGCACTTCTCCATCCAGGAATTCCTGATAATCGCCGGTCGGCTCTTTGGAATCCAGAATAAAGGCATCTTTTCCTTCTGCCTTCAACGCAGGATTATAACGGAAGTTATGCCAGTATCCGGCTTTTACAGCCAGTTCTTCTTCCGTCTGAGCCTTGCTCATACCTTTCTTGATACCATGGTTGATACAGGGAGCGTAAGCAATGATCAGTGACGGTCCCGGATATGCTTCTGCTTCTGCCAGAGCTTTTACTGTCTGATTAAAGTCAGCGCCCATAGAGATCTGAGCAACATATACGTATCCGTAACTCATGGCAATGCTGGCCATATCTTTTTTCTTCACTTCTTTACCGCCGGCAGCAAACTGTGCAATAGCGCCTGTCGGTGTAGCTTTGGAAGACTGTCCGCCTGTGTTGGAATAAACCTCAGTATCAAATACCATTACGTTTACATCATGACCGCTGGCCAGCACATGATCCACACCGCCAAATCCGATATCGTAAGCCCATCCGTCACCGCCAAAGATCCACTGAGATTTTTTAGCCATGAAATCTTTTTTCTTCAGCAGGGCCTGCGCTTTTTCGCATCCGCAGCTTTCCAGTGCTGCTACCAGTTTATCAGTAGCTACGCCGTTAGTCGCGCCGCATCCGTATGTTTCCAGCCATTCTTTTCCGGCTGCTTTGACATCTTCGTTTTCACCGTTTTCAACAATATCTTCCACCTGAGCTTTAATACCCTCACGGATTGCTTTCTGAGCCAGGAACATACCATATCCGAACTCAGCATTATCTTCAAACAGAGAATTGGACCAAGCCGGACCTTTGCCCTGCGCATTTACCGTATACGGAGTAGACGGTGATGAGTTGCCCCAGATTGAAGAACATCCGGTCGCATTGGCAATATACATTCTGTCACCGAACAGCTGTGTAATCAGTTTTGCATAAGGTGTCTCACCACATCCCGCACATGCTCCTGAGAACTCAAGAAGCGGTGTCTTAAACTGGCTTCCCTTAACTGTCGTTTCCTTAAATTTGGCAATAACATCTGCTTTCTCCGGCAGTTTCACCGCATAATCGAAGTATTTCTGCTGACCAACATTTGCTTCCATATTCTCCATTGCAAGTGCTTTTGCACCTTTCTTGCCCGGACATACATTGACGCAGGAACCGCAGCCCGTACAGTCAAGAGCGGAAGTTACAATAGAGAAGCTGTAGCCATCCATGCCTGTCAGCGGCAATGTTTTCATTCCTTCCGGAGCCTGCGCAGCCTCATCAGCTGTCATGGCAACGGGACGGATAACCGCATGGGGACATACATAGGAACAGCGGTTACACTGAATACAGTTTTCAGAATTCCAGATCGGAATATCCACTGCAATACCACGTTTTTCATATGCAGAAGCACCGGACGGAGTTGTCCCATCCACATAGTTCTTAAATGCAGATACCGGCAGAGAATTTCCTTCCTGAGCATTTACTTTTGCCTGGATTGTATTTACAAACTCAACAACATCTGCTCTTCCTTCTTTGGCTACTGTCATGGACAGTCCATCATCAGGAGCATCTTTCCAGCTTTCCGGAACTTTGATCTCCACTACCTGTTTAGCACCTGCATCAATGGCATCATAGTTCATCTGTACAATTGCATCGCCTTTTCTTCCGTAAGTAGCTTTTGCAGCGGCTTTCATCAGAGAAATCGCTTCCTCTTCCGGAATGATATTGGCCAGTTTGAAAAATGCTGACTGGAGAACCGTATTGATACGTCCGCCCAGACCAATTTCTTTTCCAATCTTGATACCGTCGATCACATAGAATTTAATATTGTGGTCAGCCATGAATTTCTTCACCTGTCCCGGAAGATGTTTTTCGATGCCTTCCATATCCCATGGACAGTTCAGAAGAAATGTACCGCCGTCAACCAGCTCCTGAACCATATTATATTTATCGATATAAGACGGATTATGACACGCCACAAAGTTCGCCTGATGAATCAGATATGTGGACTTAATCGGTTTCTTTCCGAAACGCAGGTGTGACATTGTGACACCGCCGGATTTCTTGGAATCATAATCGAAATATGCCTGTGCATACATATCTGTATTGTCACCAATGATTTTAATAGAGTTCTTGTTGGCACCTACCGTACCGTCTGCACCCAGACCCCAGAACTTGCAGTTAATAGTTCCTTCCGGAGTAGTTACCAGAGGCGCACCCAGTTTCAGTGACAGATTTGTCACATCATCTTCAATACCAATGGTAAATGTTTTCTTTTCTGTGTTATCATATACAGCAACGATCTGTGCCGGTGTGGTATCTTTGGATCCCAGACCGTAACGTCCTGTATAAATCGGAACCGCGTCAAATTTAGAGCCTTTCAGTGCTGCTACCACATCCAGATACAGCGGCTCGCCGAGAGCTCCCGGCTCTTTCGTTCTGTCCAGTACGGAGATCTGTTTTACAGAATCCGGAATAGCGTCAATCAAAGCCTGTGCGCTGAAAGGTCTGTACAGACGCACTTTTACAACGCCGACTTTTCTTCCTGCAGCCATCAGATAGTCAATGGTCTCCTCAATGGTATCACATACAGAACCCATAGCAATGATTACATGCTCGGCATCTGCTGCACCATAGTAATTGAACAGTTTATAATCCGTACCAATTTTTTCATTAACTTTATCCATGTAGCTCTGCACAATGGCCGGAAGTGCATCGTAATAAGGATTACAAGCTTCTCTTGCCTGGAAGAAAATATCCGGATTCTGGGCAGAACCTCTCTGACATGGATGATTGGGATTCAGCGCGTTTGCACGGAATGCATCAATAGCATCCATATCTACCAAATCTTTCAGATCTTCGTAATCCCATGTTTCAATTTTCTGAATCTCATGAGAAGTACGGAATCCGTCAAAGAAATTAATAAAAGGAACTTTGCCTTTGATAGCAGCACAGTGTGCCACCGGCGTCAAGTCCATAACTTCCTGTACGCTGGATTCACAAAGCATCGCACAGCCTGTCTGACGACATGCGTATACATCTGAATGATCACCGAAAATAGACAGTGCATGGCTCGCCAGTGCACGGGCAGATACGTTAAATACACCCGGAAGCTGTTCGCCTGCAATTTTATAAAGATTGGGAATCATCAAAAGCAATCCCTGTGAAGCTGTATATGTAGTAGTCAATGCGCCGGCTGCCAGAGATCCGTGAACTGCACCTGCTGCACCTGCCTCTGACTGCATCTCCGTAACCTGAACTTCCTGTCCAAAGATATTCTTTCTTCCCTGAGTCGCCCATTCATCTGTAGCTTCAGCCATTACAGATGACGGAGTGATCGGGTAAATCGCTGCTACGTCAGAATATGCATAAGACGCGTGTGCGGCAGCATGATTGCCATCCATGGTTTTCATCTTTCTTGCCATTTCTTATATTTCCTCCTTGCTTAATATGAATCGGCTGCAAATACCCATAATATCGCCTTTGAGTGTTATTATAACACCAAATATGCAGTATGTCCATTTTATGAGGGAAATTATTCAGCATGTTTCCTGAAAAAAACAAACTTCTGTCATTTTCATTTATTCATTCTGCACACCGTCAGATTTCCTGGTATATTCCCGCCCTGTGCAGTCCTTTTTTCAGTGCGTCTGCCGCAAAAAATGCGCCTGCCGCTGATACAAGATCCTTAGGAATATACGGAAGGCTTACCAGAATAAAACTCGTTCCGATTGCCTGATTCATCAGCAAAGAGAACCAGAGCATCCCGCAGATATGGCAGATGCATACTCCCAAAAATCCATAAAAAATACTTATTTTTGCCGTCCGCCGGCCGGATGACATCCCGCACATAAACACCAGTCCCATAAATCCCAGAAGAAATCCTCCTGTAGGGCCTCCCAGAACTCCGATACCCCCCTTCATTCCTGAAAAAACCGGAAGCCCGGCCAGCCCGGCCAGCAGATAGAGAATCATCGTCATACATCCTTTTTTCGTTCCCAGAAGATAGCCGCAGAGAGCTGCAGCAAAAGTTTGGAGTGTAAGAGGCACTCCGGTGGGTGATGGAATCTGTATGATGGACATAACCGCCAGTGCAGCTGTCATCAGCGCAATTTTCATCATATCCTGAACGGAAATCTTTTCATGTTTCATTATTCATTCTCCCTTCCAATTGTTAACTATATTATAATATCAGTTTACAATTCTGCTGTCAAGAAAATGCGCTGGAAATACCGACTCACGATATTTCCAGCGCATTAATTCGCTTCCGCTTTACTTTTTCCCTCCGGACAGTTTCCACAAATTTTCTGATTTTATCCTCGTCCTTACCGGGAGCATCTTTACGTTCCACATAGGAACTGACATCCACAATATCGGGAGAAACCGCCGCAATTCCACCGGCCACATTGTCCGCCGTCAGTCCGCCTGCCAGAATAAGTTTTTTCCCTCGCCGGTCAAACTTTCCGGCCAGGCTCCAATCGAAAGTTTTTCCCTGGCCCGGCACTGCACCGTCCAGTACATATCCCGCAATATTTTCATGTTCTTCTACAGGAATCACACACTCCGAATTCACATTATACGCACGAAATATAGGCAGATGACAGTGAGCCAGCACTTCTTTTGATAGCTCCCCGTGAACCTGAAGGATATCAAATCCCATATGCTCAATCATCTCTACCTGATCAGGAGTGGGCGACACACAAACTGCTGTCTTCTTTACGTTTCTTCCCAGAAGAGCCGCCAGCTTCCATGCCCGCTCCGGCGGATTATTTCTGACGCTGCTTTTACAGAACAAAACAATTCCCGCATATTCAATCTCATATTTATGAATCAGCCTTACGTCTCTTTCCGTCATAAGGCCGCAGATTTTTATCTCCGGTATTCTCATATCCTGCCATCCGCTCCTTCCTGAATAACCATCATAATTATACCGAAAGCAGCATGGGGAATCAAGGAATACATGCTCATCTCAATATTTTTCTGAACACCCAGCTGCCTTCCAGCACATCAAAAATTTTCTTAAACAGGGGATTGCCCAGGATCACCGCCAGCAAAACAGAACCTCCGTATACCAGCAAAAAATTCACTTCTCCCGGCAGATTTCGGCACCACTTCACAAAGCCACAAAAAACCAAAGCATTTCTTATTAAAACATGAAGTATATAAATTTGTAATGTTCTAGATCCTAAAAAGCTGAAAAATGTACGCTTCCTTGGAATCATTTGCATTACCGCAGCCGATAGTAAAATTGACACTCCATACCATACCAAACGGAATACCCCACCTGCACCAGCATTAGTAATTACCTTAATCTGAGAGTATCCAACTCCCCCATAAATAAAGCCCAAAAAGGTTTTTAAAGATTCATGTTCTAGCAAATACAGCAACACGCTTCCAAATAATATCACTATTCCGATAACACGCAAAATTTTTCTATTCAAAAATTTTTTCAGATTATCTTGCGTGAAATAAAAACCGATAACAAAGAATGGTAGATATACAAAATTTCTGGACATTGAAAAATCCTGTCCTATTATATCAATATAGCCTGCTAATATTCCTATTGCAAACGCTCCAAAAATCATCAGAAATATATTGATTCGCTCAATAAACGGAACCATCAAATACCAGACTGCCATAGAAAGCAAATACCAGGGAGCCTGAGACGCATAAAATAATTGAAAAGAAAATTCTCCGTTAAAACTCCATTTCAGCAAAGACAAAAGCACTTCAAACAGCAAGTACAGCCATAGAAAAGAAAGTATTTTATCCGCCCTCAATTTACCGTCCTTGTTCACACGCTTTGCCAGGTAGCCGGACACAAATACAAAACAGGGCATATGAAAGGTATAAATCAGATCGCCGAGCCTGTCTATCACAGGAACCCAGGGATACTTTATGGAGAAATGTCCTATGATCACCAGAATGATCAAAACGGCCTTCAGATTATCAATATAATAATCCCGGCTCTTGTCAGATACCTTCATACATCCCGTTCTCCTTCATCCTGCGGATCGCTTCCATTACCATCGGTTTATCCTCTCTGTAAGTAACACCGTACCATTTATCCGTAGTCTTCAGCACCTGAACAACAGCCGCCTTTTCCGCCAGCAGTTCCCCTACTACAGAAGGCAGAAAATACTCGCCCTTCAGCGGATTTTCTTTCAGAGTTCTTTCCAGAAAACGAGGAAATCTTCTTCTTAATTCAATAAGAAAACTCTCGGTAAATCCCCACATATTCATAGACACCACTGAATTTTTAGGAAGGTGAATCCAGGTCTGCCCATCGTCTTCCGTATAGGCAGCGCCATCTTCTCTTTTTTCAATTCTGGTTCGTTCTGTGATTCTGGTCAGATACCCGTCTTCATCCATCTCACAGATTCCCCGGGCCACATGACCATTCTCCGTCAGCGTATTCTCCAGCTGATATCCCACCATGGCATACCGGTAGACTCCATTATCTTCATGGGATGTCAGATATTTGTATATCACAGTAAAAGCATGGGCGCCATAGTAATCATCCGCATTGATCACCGCAAAGGGCCCGCTGATTTCATTGGCCGCGCATAAGACAGCGTGTCCGGTTCCCCAGGGTTTTACTCTTCCCTCCGGGACAGCCACACCTTCCGGCAGATTGGAAAGTTCCTGATATACATAGGCCACTTTCATCTTCTCGCTGATACGGTTTCCGATTTTTTCACGAAACTCCGCTTCATTTTCCTTTTTGATAATGAAAACAACTTTTTCAAATCCTGCTTTTTTTGCGTCATATATGGAAAAATCCATAATAATATGGCCCTGCTCATCCACAGGATCGATCTGCTTTAATCCACCATAACGGCTGCCCATGCCGGCAGCCATAATCACCAATGTAGGTTTTTTCATACCGTCTGTTCCTCCCTCAGATTTAATCGGGCAAAAATGCAAAGTAAACCATTAAAATACCGATGCAAAAAATCACAATGCCTAAAACGATTCTCAATCTCCGGCTGATTTTTTCATAGGCTGGATCATTCAACCACTTCTCTACTCTGCTGTAGCTGGTTCCGGCCACAACTGTCAGTATGCTGTGCCCCACCGCATACAGCGCCAGGAGAAAAATTCCCCAGAGTGTATTTCCTGACTCAGCAGCCAGCGCCAGCAGTGCAATCATCACCGGCGTGGCGCAATGAGACGCGAACACTCCGCTTAAAACTCCAGCTGCCAAAGCGCCGGCATAACCTTTCCTGGTTGTGTTCGCCGTATGGCAGTGATGCTCCGGGATAAGCGAGATGACTCCCCATACCTGCAGCGCCATCAGAATCATAATGGCTCCCAGAAGAAGATGCCACCACATCCCGATTCCGTGCAGAAGATGACCCAGAACGGAAGCCAGTGTTCCGAAAGCTCCAAAAGTCAGGGCCATTCCCAGCGCCATGGTCAGGGAGAGTTTCAGCGCTTTTTTCTGATTGTCTCCTGCTGATCCGCTGATATAGGCAATAACCACCGGTACGCTGGACAGTGAACACGGCGTAAATGATGTAATCACACCGGCCACAATGCACAACACCGGTGCAATCCAGATATGATTCTGTATCAGTTCCGCTAACGTATTCAGAATTTCCGTCATTAATTATCCTCTCCCTGCATGGTATATACCTGACGTTTTCTGGCCATTTCATCATTGGCCAGATATTCATCATAAGTAGTAATCTTATCAATCAGCATTCCGCCGGGCACGATTTCCATAATCCGGTTTGCCGTGGTTTCCACAAACTGATGGTCATGGGACGCAAACAGAATCACGCCCGGGAATTTAATAAGACCGTTATTCAATGCTGTAATTGCTTCCATATCCAGATGATTGGTCGGCTCGTCCAAAATCAGAATATTAGCCCCGGAAATCATCATTTTAGACAGAAGGCATCGCACCTTCTCTCCTCCGGAAAGAACTTTCACCTTTTTCACGCCGTCTTCACCGGCAAAGAGCATTCTTCCCAGAAAGCCTCTTACATAGGTGGCGTCTTTGATCTCAGAATACTGGGTCAGCCAGTCTGCAATGGTCAGATCATTATCAAATTCTTTTGTGCTGTCTTTGGGGAAATAGGCCTGACTGGTTGTCACACCCCATTTATACGTTCCCTCATCCGGCTCCAGCTCTCCCATCAAAATCCGGAACAGCGTGGTTTTCGCCAGCTCATTTCCGCCTACAAAAGCTACCTTGTCATCATGCCCCAGTGTAAAAGTAATATTATCCAGAATTTTGACGCCGTCAATACTTTTGCTTAATCCTTCCACCATCAGCACTTCATTGCCGATCTCCCTGTTGGGCCGGAAATCAATGTACGGATATTTTCTGCTGGACGGACGCATTTCATCCAGCTGAATTTTCTCCAGAGCCCTTTTTCTGGATGTGGCCTGCCGGGACTTGGAAGCATTGGCACTGAACCGGGAAATAAATTCCTGCAGTTCCTTGATCTTTTCTTCCTTTTTCTTATTGGCTTCCTTCATCTGCTTTACCAGCAGCTGACTGGATTCAAACCAGAAATCATAGTTTCCGGCATACAGCTGAATTTTTCCATAATCGATATCTGCAATATGGGTGCAGACTTTATTCAGAAAATACCGGTCATGAGATACCACAATTACCGTATTGTTAAAATCAATCAGGAACTCTTCCAGCCAGGAAATAGCATCCAGATCCAGATGGTTCGTAGGCTCGTCCAGCAGCAGAATATCCGGATTGCCGAACAGAGCCTGCGCCAGCAGCACTTTCACTTTCTGGCTTCCGTTCAGCTCAGACATCTGTACATAATGAAGATCTGTCTCAATGCCAAGGCCATTCAGCAGCTGGGCCGCATCCGATTCGGCCTCCCAGCCGTTCATTTCCGCAAATTCTCCTTCCAGTTCACTGGCGCGGATGCCGTCTTCATCGGTAAAATCTTCTTTTGCGTAGATTGCCTCTTTTTCTTTCATAATTTCATAGAGACGGGCATTTCCCATAATTACCGTATCCATCACAGGGTAGGCATCATACTTAAAATGATCCTGCTGCAAAAAGGACAGTCTCTGCCCCGGCGTAATGGTAACATCGCCTTTTGTGGTTTCCAGCTGTCCGGAAAGGATTTTCAGAAATGTGGATTTTCCGGCTCCGTTGGCGCCAATCAGGCCATAGCAGTTTCCTTCCGTAAACTTAATATTGACATCTTCAAACAACGCCTTTTTTCCGATTCTCAGTGTTACATTGTTAGCCGCTATCATGATTCTTACCTCTTATTTCCTTTATAAATGTTATTTTTTCCAACTAGAATGTATTCTGACACAGCAAAAACAGGTTGTCAAGCATTTAAACAACCTGTTTTCGCTGTATTTTAGAATATTCAAAAGGCTTTATGATATAATTCTATGATATCCGGCTTCGTTGTCGTCCTCGGATTAACTGCAATATTTCCGCTTTTCATAGCGTCATCCGCCATGACATCAAAGAACTCTTTTTTTACTCCAACATCTTCAAGACAGTCAGCAATTCCCAGTTCCCCATTGAGCGCCCGAAGCTCTGCACCCAGCATTTCTGATGAAAATATTTCTTCTGGCACGGGTGCTTTCGCAATGCAGCGGTAAATATTGTAGTATTTTCCCTGATCTGCCAGCGCATTGTAATCCACTATAGCAGGAAGCAGAATCGCATTAGCCACTCCATGGGCCACGTTAAAATAGGCGCTGACCGGATGGCTCATGGCATGAACATCTCCAAGTCTTGCATGAGAAAACGCGATGCCGGCGAACAGAGAACCCGCCAACATGGCTTCTGCCGCAGCTTCATTTTTCCGGTTTGCCGTATAAGCACGAAGATTTTTTCCTATCATCTTCAATGCCTGCATGGCAAACATATCAGAAAAAGGGGATGCCGCCAGTGAAAGGTAGGCCTCCAGAGCATGTACCATAGCATCCACACCGCATGCCGCCGCCGTATTTTCCGGAACGCTGAATATCAATTCCGGGTCTAAGATAGCATAAGCCGGCAGAAGATAATTGCTGGATACTGTCAGCTTATAGTTACGGCTGTGGTCCGTAATAACAGAAAAGGAAGTTACCTCAGAACCTGTTCCGGCAGTAGTTGGAACAGCAATGATCGGAACGACCGGTCCGGGCACTTTGCCCACCCCTTCATACTCCGTAATGTGTCCTCCGTAAGTAACCAGTATGGCAGCAGCTTTTGCCACATCCAGAGGAGAACCCCCGCCGAAAGCGACAATAAAATCCGCCCCGCTGTCTTTATAAGCATGAGCCGCTTTATCAACGGTTTCTGTACCGGGGTTGCCTTCCGTTTCCGTAAATGCCGCGCTGTCTATGCCAGCAGCATGCAGAGCATCCTGACATTTTTTTACCATTCCGATTTTATTCAGATGGGGACCTGAAATAATCAGGGCTTTCTTCTTTCCTAGCAAACCGGCCGTTTCCGGAAGCCGCCGCAGACTTCCTTTTCCGAACATAATATTCTGAGGTATTGAAAAAGAAAACATTTCCATTGCGACGCCTCCTCAGCTGACCGCTTCCACAGAAGCTTTAATAATATCGTATGCTTCATCGCAGTCTTTTTTATCAATGATCAGCGGCGGAACCATACGGATAATGTGATCTCCGATGGCCGTAATCAGAAGATGTCTGTGCAGACATTCATGTTTCACATCCACAGCATTGATCGTATCGTCAAATTCCACACCGACCAGCAGTCCCTGACCTCTGACTTCCTTCACATGGGGAAGACTTTTCAGTTTATCCATGAAATAGGCGCCCATCTCGGCAGCATTCTCCGCCAGATTCCGGTTCAGCAGTTCATCAATTTCAGCCAGGGCCGCCGCGCAGCTGACCGGGTGACCTCCGAAAGTAGTTCCGTGGGATCCCGCTGTAAAAGCTTTGGATACCTCCTCTGTGGCGCAGATGGCGCCAATGGGCATACCGCCGCCCAGAGCCTTCGCCATGGACACAATATCCGGCTTAATACCGTAATTCATATAGCTCATTACCTTACCGGTTCTGCACCACCCTGTCTGAACTTCATCCAGAAGAAGCAGCATATCATTTTCATCGCAGAACTCCCTGAGGCCTTTCATAAATTCCTGCGTCGCCGGATGCACTCCGCCTTCTCCCTGTACCGGTTCAACCATAATTGCTATGGTATTTTCCGTGCATGCGTCTTTAAATGCCTTCAGATCATTGAACGGCGCATAAGAAAATCCATAAGCCATAGGGCCGAATCCCACCTGGCATCCGTTTCCCGGCTGCCCCGTTGCCGACATGGAACCATATGTTCTGCCGTGAAAACTCATTTTCGCCGTTACAATATGATACCGGTTCGGACCGTATTTTTCTATACCGTACTTTCTGGCCATTTTGATCATAGCTTCATTGGCTTCCGTACCGGTATTCTGAAAATATATCTTATCCATGCCGAGCGTCGTGCAGACCTTTTCCGCCAAAAGCGCCTGCGGAATTGTATAAGGATAATTAAACGTATGCATCAGAGTTTTTGCCTGATTTACCACTGCATCCACCACTTTATCATTGCAGTTTCCGGCTGAGTTAACCGCGATGCCGGCATAAAAATCCAGATATTTGTCTCCTTTTTCGTCATAAATATACTGATCCTTTGCCGATTCCGCCAGAAAATCAAATCTTTCATAAGTCTCAATCATATATTTATTTACTTTGTCTTTTATATCCTGTACGGTCAGTCCTGTTTCTGCCAGTTTCATAATACTCCTCCTGTCAACCTAATCCTCTGTTTTTTCTTTCTCTTCACTTTTTTTCAGATCGGAATGATCTACGGTCTTAATCGCATCAGCAGTGATAAAACCTTTGATGATCAGATACTCCTCAATCACCTTAACACAGTTATAAACGCCCACTTTTTCGCTGTTCAGTGTCAGGTCGTAATTCACCGGATTCGTCCAGTAATTCCCGTGAGTATAATACTCGTAATATTTTGCGCGGTATTTGTCCGTTTTGGAAATGGTCGCATGAGCTACCGCTTCGGTGACCCCCATATGATCCATAACACGCTCCACGCAGAAGGATCTCGGCGCTTCGATGTAAACGCTCACCACGTTCTGCCGTCCCCGCAGTACATAGTCGGCACATTTCCCAACAATGCAGCAGGATTCCGTATCTGCCAGGTTTTTAATAATCTGGCTTTGATACTCAAACAGTTTATCATCCTTTGAAAACTTTTCATTTCTCGCAATATAATTTCTTGCCCGGGGCAATCCCCGCATGAAATTGGAAAATCCACCGGTTTCCCTGATTTTCTCATTCACTTCCTGGAAAAGCTTCTCATCCAGACCGCTCATCTGACTGGCAAGTGTCAGGATTCTGTTCTCATAACAGTGAATTCCCAGTTCCTTTGCCAGACAGGAAGCAATTTCTTTTCCTCCGGATCCAAAGCCTCTTGCAAATGTAATTACATAATTTCCCATATATATGCCTCCGCTTCTTTATCCGGCCAGATATCTGCTCAAAAATTCTCTGGTCCGTGGATTTTTCGGATTCGTAAACAGCTGGGATGGCGGTGCATCCTCTGCCACAAAACCTCCGTCCATAAAAATCGTCCTGGTAGATACATCCCGCGCGAAAGCCATTTCATGAGTCACAATTACCATCGTAAGGCCTGTAGTCGCCAGGTTTTTCATTACATTTAATACTTCTCCCACCATTTCCGGATCCAATGCGGAAGTAGGTTCGTCAAACAGAAGTACTTCCGGATTCATGCAGAGAGCCCGTGCAATGGCAACTCTCTGTTTCTGTCCGCCTGATAACTGAGAAGGCTTCGCATGGATAAAAGGAGCCATTCCTACCTCTTTCAGATGGGTGATCGCTCTGTCGAAGGCTTCATCTTTGGACAGATGAAGCACTTTTCTTGTACAGAGCATGCAGTTTCCCAGAACAGTCATGTTATTGAACAGATTGAAGGACTGGAAAACCATACCCACCTTTGATCTGTATTCATTTATTTCTTTCTGAATATCGCGGACTTCTTTGCCATAAAATAAAACTTTTCCGGAAGTCTGATGCTCCAGTCTGTTGATGCAGCGAAGAAGCGTGGATTTCCCTGATCCGGACGATCCGACAATGCAGATGATCTCCCCTGCATGAACATCAATATCAATCTTTCTGAGCACTTCATGGTCTCCAAAGGATTTGCTCAGATCCTGAATAGAAATAATTGTTTTGCTCATATCTAATCTCCTCACTGATTATCCATATATTCAACAGCCAGCGCATAATCGCTTCTGCCCTTCATCTTCTTTTCCATAAAGTTAAAGATCTTGTTGAACGCAAAGCACAATACAAAATAAATCACCGCAATTACCAGATAGGCTTCAAAATATTTATAGTAATTGCCTCCCACCGTTTTTGCCGCCATAAAAAGCTCCTGCACCGCAATAACATTCAATACAGAGGTCATCTTCAGGTTGGTCAGAAAAGTATTTGCCATCTCAGGAATAATATTTTTAAATGCCTGAGGCAGAACGATATAGATCATCGTTTTCATCGGCGACATACCCATAGCCCAGGCGCCTTCCCTCTGTCCCAGATCAATGGAACCTATGCCGGCTCTGACAGTTTCCGCCATATAAGCTCCCGTATTCAGCACTGTGACAAGGACACCTGCGCTGACGGGGTCGATTTCAATATTGGCTTCCCTGATACCAAAGTAAATAATCATCGCCTGAACAATCATAGGAGTATCACGGAAAATTTCCACATAAATCGTTGCAATTACCTTAATCAGCCGGATAAGAACCTTCTTTGGAATATTATCGCCTTTACTGATTTTTATGTCCTGAATAATTCCGATCACATATCCCAGCACAAATCCCAGAATTGTTCCCAAAACCGCTATAAACAGGGTCAGTTTTGTTCCTTCCCAGAACATACCGGCATATTCTTTGGCCAGGTAAATCATCCATTCTATGGAATTTTCCGGATTTTGAATTGAAAACAAACTTAACATGCCGCTACCTCACTTCGTCTCAAAATGTTTCAGATCATTCAGCCGCCGGCTGCTGTGTAATTACTTCATCCATCAGCTCATCCATTTTCTCTCTGTCATTCCAGCCAATAGAGTCCATGGCTTCCTGAATCTGATCACGTAATTCCGTATCATCTTTTCTCGTTGCGATACATACATTAACCATCTCTTCATCATCAGTAAATGTATCGCTTTCATCCAGCGTAATGATCGTCAGATCATCATTTGTCAGAGCTGCCGACTGGGCAGTCGGAAGATCCACTACACATACATCCGCCGTTCCGTTGGATATTGCCATAAAACACTCAGAAGTTGTTTCGTAGTTGGTTCCGGTCTGCGCGCCTTCAATCTGCTCTGTCAGAGGCACCCATCCGGTTCCGAGCTGTGTCGTTACAACGCATCCCGTTCCAGCCAGGTCAGAAAGCTTTGTAACATCTTCATATTCTCCGCCTTTCTTTACCACGATACAGTTATACCTGTAATAGTACGGTTCGGTAAACGCATAAGACATTTCTCTTTCTGCCGTACGTCCCATACCGGCAATAATGCAGTCATAATCTCCGGCATCCAGGGACATTCCGATGGAAGACCATTCCACTTTGTGAATTTCCAGATCCATGCCCATCTCCTCAGCCAGCAGCTGTGCCACTGCCACGTCATAGCCATACGCGTAATAGTCGGAATCGTAAATCGGAACCGCTTCACTGCCGTCCGGCGTTGTCGCTTCATCCTGCGTCCAGTTAAAAGGAGCGTAAGCACATTCCATACCTACCCGCAATACATTATCATCGCCGGATGCTTCCGCTGACGCAGATGATTCCTCAGATTCAGCCGTGCCGCCGGATTCTGAAGAGCCGGAACCGCATCCACCCAACACCGTCATTGCCATCACGCCTGACATCATAAGCGCCAAAAATTTTCTTTTCATAATAAAACACTCCTCCGTCATTGTATTCCAACAAAAAAGGTGCCAGGG
This sequence comes from Ruminococcus sp., assembly GCA_050944415.1. Classification (GTDB taxonomy): domain Bacteria; phylum Bacillota; class Clostridia; order Lachnospirales; family Lachnospiraceae; genus Ruminococcus_G. The sequence continues at coordinate 37,990 of JBMNRA010000013.1, read as the reverse complement.
AATTTTGTTCCCCAGCACCTTTGCTGTTTGTTATGAGCACATTGTAATCAAACTTCACCGTTTTTTCAATGTGCAAAATCCACATTTAAAACAGTCGTTTTGCACAATCCTCAGGAAAACATCAGCCGTTTGATCAAAATACAGTTAATCAGATTCAGGTATTCCATATAGTCATCCAGTTCCATTTCCAGCAGCTCTTCTATTTTCCGAATACGATACTGCAGTGTATTCCGGTGAATGTACAAAGCTTCTGCCGTCTTGCCCACGCTGAAGCCGTGCATATAATACTCCAGCAGAGTATCCTGCAGGAATGTTCCGTTAGCGTGGTCGTATTCCTCCAGACGCCGCAGCTTTTCGTTACAGTAATCCAATATCTCCGCCTGATTTCCGCTGTTGAACATAAACTTGTAGATTCCCATGGAGCTGGCGCTTAGCACTTTCCGGTTTTTGGGATTGGGAAGCATATCCTTTTTGGCAATCAGATTTTTCGCTTCCTGATAACTCTGTCCGAAGTCTCCCGGATCTTTATAAGCCGCTCCCAGAATGCAGGTACTTTTAATCAGGCCTTTAAACTGCGGTTTATTGTCCAGAGTCTGAAGTATATTCTCCAGTTCATGCTCAATTTCCTTATTTTTCCTGGCCTCAAACAGCAGCACAAATTTGTTCAGAAAACGCATGAACATGGAACTGCCCTTCATATTGTTGACCTCCCGATTCAGACAGTCCGCATAATATTCATATGTATGCTCATCCTGTTCCAGATTAATTCCGTACTTTCTGTCGATCACAATCACGCCTACCCGGTAAGGCCTGGAAAAATCCAGACCAAACTGGCCGGAAATTTTTTCCACATACTTATCATTAATCTGATAGCCGAACAGCAGATTATACAGATAATCCCCTGTTGTTTTATTCTGCACTCCGGTCTGTACAATCAGATAACCGATACTCTGTGCAATATCCACAAAGGATGCTCCTTCCCAGCGGATATAAAACAGAGGCAGCGCCAGTTCGTCCGCCCGTTTCACAATATCCGGAGGAACTTCCTCCCTGTCATCCACTACTGAAACTGCCAGACCGGAAATACCCAGTGTGTTCAATTCTTCCATGGAGACTAATACTTCCGCAAAGTCAAACCTCACGTAATCCACAACGATCAGAGCGAAATTTCCCCTGTTCATATGATCCGCATAGGGCCTTGTCTGCACCATATATACCCAGGATACCATGCGATGAAGGCCTTTTTCCCCTGCTATCAGGTTCATTCCGTCCAGTTTTAAATTCAAAATATCCTCACATGTGATCATGGCTCTTCTCCTTTTAGTCAAATAATACTATAAAACCGTATTATTTTCTATCCCGATTTGCAAACAAATATACTCCCTTTTTCTCATTGCGCTATGACACTCCTGATTATATAATAACAATGACTCAACCAAAACAATAAAAAAATCAAGAGGTGACACTATGAAACCACTGGGCGAACCGGGCGTGCTGGCAGCCTCAGATCTGTTCCTTTCCTTTCCCTCAGATTTTGCCAGGAAAAATCTCTACTTCATTGACCGCTGCGGTCATTATATTCTGGATCGGCACTATCTGATTTCCCGCAGCGCTCCGGCTGAAATCCGGTTTCTGATCCTGTATGTAACAAAAGGCAGTCTGTCACTGGTAGTCGGCTCCAGAGATTACACCATACATGAAAATGAAATCGCTATTGTGGATACAAGGGTGTATCATATCTACGCTTCCAACGGAAACGCGGAAATGTTCTGGATCGGATTTGACGGATCTGCCTCAGATGCACTGGTAACGGAAATCTGCCGCCACGGCCACGTATATACTCCTGTTACCATGTCCCGCACACTGGAACCCATCCGGGATATCGTATCCTCCTTCGCCGAAGGAAGGACCATGAGCGAGGAACTGATTTCGGCCTACATCCATTTGATTCTTTCGGATATCATCGACCAGGCCAAAACCCGGATACAGGCGCGGGATTCCATTGTATCGGAAATTGTCCGGTATATCCAGGCACATTATCAGGAACCTTTAACTTTAACGGATCTGGCCGATATGGCCTGTCTGAACCCGGGATATTTTTCTTCCAAATTCAAAAAAGAAACCGGCAGTTCACCAAAGGAATACATCCTGAATACCCGGATTAATGCAGCTAAAATTCTGCTTACAGACACCAGTATGGCTGTTCAGCAGGTGGCCGCAAATACCGGTTTTCAGAATGAGGCTTACTTTTCCTACTATTTCAAAAAGAAAATGGGGGTTTCCCCCAGCGAATGGAGGGCTTTTCATGAATAGACTTTTAATCGTTGTAGATATGCAGAATGACTTTATCGACGGTACCCTTGGAACAAAAGAAGCAGCCGCCATTGTTCCCCGTGTAGCGAAAAAAATCAGAAAATACCAGGCAGGCGGCGATGAAATTTTCTTCACCATGGATACCCATTATGACAATTATATGGATACTCAGGAAGGCAGAAATCTTCCCGTACCCCACTGCATAAAAGGAACGAAGGGCTGGGAACTCCATCCCGCCCTTCTGGAAATCATTGCCGGATATCATCATCCGTTTTATGAAAAAAATACGTTTGGTTCTTCTTCTCTCGCCCTGGATCTGTCCAGAGGAAAATGCAGTCATATAACAGAGATTGAACTGGCAGGCCTGTGTACGGACATCTGCGTCATTTCCAATGCCCTGCTCATTAAAGCTTTCCTTCCGGAAGTTCCCTTAAGTATTGATCCTTCTTGCTGCGCCGGTGTGACGCCGGACAGCCACGAAAATGCTTTAAAGGCCATGGAAATGTGCCAGATTCGGATTCAGCGTTTTTCCTGAGGCTTTCTCAGATACAGAATTTCCTTTGTGATCTGAATAATCACAGTAGGAATCAGTGCCAGCAGAAAAATCATACCAACCTGTCCCGCACCTAAAGGTGTTACAGCGAATACTCTTTGCAGCACCGGCACAAACAGCACCAACGCCAGAAGACAGACACCTGCTCCAAAGGCTCCCAGACTGTACCAGTTTCTCCTGAAGCCCAGACGGAATATGGATTTTTCACTGCGGCAGTTAAAACCGTGGAACAGTCTGGCCATCGTCAATGTGGCAAATGCCATGGTGCTGGCCATTGCGTCTCCGCCCTTCGACAATCCCATGTGAAAAGCCGCCATGGTACAGACAGCAATCAATCCCCCCTGCAGCAGCAGGTCTCTGATGAAATCTTTCGTCAAAATCCCCTGTTTGGGATCTCGCGGAGGCTGCGACAGAAGATTTCTTTCCGCCGGCTCCATTCCTATGGCAAGAGCCGGGAGAGAATCCGTCAACAGATTGATAAAAAGGAGATGTACCGGTGCAAAGGGTACCGGCAGCGCCGCAAGGGACGTATACAATACAGAAAGGATACCGGCCATATTTCCTGACAACAGGAATTTAATAGCGTTTTTTATATTCCGGTAAACATTTCGTCCGTTAGCCACCGCTTTTATGATGGTGGCAAAGTTGTCATCCGCCAGTATCATAGAAGCGGCATCCTTGGATACTTCCGTCCCCGTAATTCCCATGGCAACGCCAATATCAGCTTTTTTAAGAGCCGGAGCATCATTAACCCCGTCTCCGGTCATCGCAGTTATGGCCCCTCTCCTCTGCCATGCATCTACAATACGAATTTTATTTTCCGGTGATACTCTGGCATATACAGATATCTTCGTAATTTTTTCATCCAGTTCTTCGTCAGACATCTGATCCAGCTCCAGACCGGTTACCGCCATATCGCCTTCTTCAAAAATACCGATTTTTTTCGCAATAGCCGCCGCCGTGATTTTATGATCGCCGGTAATCATTATCGTACGGATACCGGCTCTTTTTGCATCCGCTACAGCCGCTATTGACTCTTCTCTGGGCGGATCCATCATGGATACCAGACCAAGGAAGATAAAATCTTTCTCCGCCTCCAGATTCAGTTCATCCTCTTCTCCTACTTCTTTGTAGGCGAAGGACAGCACACGCAGCCCCTGTTCGGAAAATTCCCGGTTCTGACGCAGTATCTTTTCTTTCTCTTCATCTGTCATGGGAAGGATACCTTCTGATGTTCGAACAGCGACAGAACGTTCCAGCAGAACATCCAAAGCTCCTTTTGTCAGAACCGTTGGCACTCCATGCAGACGATATTTAGTGCTCATAAGCTTACGCTCAGAGTCAAAGGGAATTTCTTCCATACGTTCCATCACCTGACGCATATCAGAATCGCTCAGACATGCCTTGCCGGCCATCTCCAGCAGCGCATATTCCGTCGGATCGCCAATTCCCTTCCCATCTACAATAGAGGAATCATTCGTCAATATGGCATCGTACAGCAGATAGCGATGCAGCTGTTGATGCAGATCCAGTTCTTCCGGTTTCAGGATTTTTTCATCCAGATATATCTCCTGCACCGTCATTTTATTCTGAGTCAGCGTTCCGGTTTTATCCGAACAGATAACAGACACGCATCCCAGGCTTTCCACAGCCTTCAGCTCTTTAATAATGGCATTTTCTCTGGCCATCTTCTGAGTTCCCATGGCCTGTACAATCGTCACGATGGAACTTAAAGCTTCCGGTATTGCCGCCACCGCCAGTGCCACCGCAAACATCAGAGAATCCAGTATTGGCATTTCACGGTACAGACTTAACAGAAAAACGCCGGCACAGATAATCATAATAATGACTGCCAGACGGCTGCTGAAGTTATCCAGGCTGATCTGCAATGGCGTACGTTTTTCCTTTGTGGCATTCATCAGATCAGCAATTTTTCCCATCTCTGTCTTCATGCCGGTCTCTGTCACCACCACTTCGGCCCTTCCGTAGGTTACAAGGCTGCCGGAATACACCATGTTTTTCCGGTCGCCCAGAGGCACTTCCTCCGTAATAACCCCCTGCTCTTTATCTACGTTGGCAGATTCTCCTGTGAGGGAACTTTCATTCACCTGCAGAGAGTACTGATTCAGAATTCTTCCATCGGCCGCCGTCAGATCTCCTGCTTCCAGTACAAGAATATCTCCAGGCACCACTTCTGCGGCCGGAATTTCCACTTTCTGTCCATCGCGCATTACTTTGGCATTGGGTGCTGACATGGATTTCAGACTTTCCAGAGATTTCTGAGCTTTTTCATGCTGCACAGTTCCCAGAACCGCATTCATAATAAGAACGGCTATGATAACAATTGTGCTCTCAACATTCCCGGATACCATGGAAATCACCGCGGCAATGAGCAGAATAATCACCAGCAGATCTTTAAACTGTTCCGCAAAAACCTGAAGAGCACTTTTCTTTTTTCCTTCCTGAAGAGCATTCTCTCCGTATTCCTGCAGACGGTGTTTCGCTTCCTGCCTGGACAGACCACTTTCCAGGCTGTCCACCTCCCTGAGCACATCCTGCGCATCCATCTGATACCAATTCTTCACATTTCTTCCTCCTTCTCATGAGTATAGTATGAGTTAAAAAAAGACCTTTAATGTACCCGGGAAAAATTTCCCAGTGCACATTAAAAGTCTTGTAACCGGATTGCCCGGTATGCACCACCAGACTGTCAGACACAGCCGGGATTGTTGATAGTGCATTAAAACTACTCCCTTTTAATCGGTATATCTACGCGTTCTTTAAAGTATAACTTGTTTCCCCATTTCTGTCAACCACCAATCAAAGAAACAAGGAACGAAACCGCACAGGCGCCAAAGGCAACTACGATCAGACTTTTGTTTCTGTAGGCCAGAAAAATGGCTGCCGCAAAACCTGCTGACGCTGACGCCATATTCCCCGTAGAATATAAAATAGCAGGAAAAGTCATAGCCGACAGTGTTGCGTAGGGAACGTAATACAGGAAAGAACGGATATAAGGGCTGGTGATCCGTTTTCTGATTAAAGTAAGAGGAAGAGCCCGAACCGCATAGGTGACCAGCGCCATGACCAGAATATAAATATAGATATTTCCACTCAAGCTTCAGCCTCCTCCTTTCTGGGAAACAGCCAGGCCGCCGCTCCCGCCACAGCCAGTGTGATGATAATCACCTGCATTCCGGAAGATACCTGTTTTAACACAGGTGCATAATAAAACAGACAGGAAAGAACCATGGCAGCCGCTGCCACTCCCATCACTGCTTTATCCTGTTTTGCTGCCGGAAGAACCACTGCGATAAACATTCCGTATATGGCAATTCCCAGTGCATTGATAACTGCCGGCGGCAAAATATCCCCGGACACTACTCCGGCCAGTGTACCCAGGGCCCATCCCGGCACAGCCACACTCATCAGGCCATAGGAGTACCAGGGACTTAAATCTCCCGGCCTTACCACGCTGACGCCGAAAATTTCATCGGTCACACCGTAGGCCATGGCAAAACGGTGAACCGATTTCGTGTTTTCTTGTATTTTTTGTGACAAAGCACAGGACATCAGAAAATATCTCATATTAATTACAAACTGAAGAAAGGCCATTTCCAGGTAAGAAGCCTGGGCCGCTATGGTTCCCAGAGAAGCCAGCTGACCTGCAGAAGTCAGATTGGTAACTGACATAAGAACCGCCTGGAATGGAGTCATACCCACATCTCCCGCCTGGATTCCAAAAGCAAAAGAAACGGCAAAATATCCAAAACAAATGGGGAGTCCGTCCCTGACTCCCTGTTTCCACTCATTCATCTTATCTGCTCCTTAATTATTTGAAAGGCGTTCCGTACAGATCAAAGGGCGTACTCTGATATACGTAATAATTCAGCCAGTTGGTATACAGATTATTGGCTGTCGCCCGCCACACCAGATCCGGCTTGTTGTCAGGATTATTATCCCGGTAATAATTTTTCGGCATTTCAATATCCAGGCCTTTAGAAAGATCCCTTTTATATTCCTGATCCAGCGTAATTCTGTCATATTCAGGATGGCCCATAACAAAAATCTGTCTCCCTTCTCTGGCCATAGCCAGGAAAAGCCCGGCTTCCTCTGACTCAGCCAGCACCGTCAGGTCCGGACAGTTATGTATGGCTTCTATAGGCACATCTGTATGGCGGGAATGAGGTGCCCAGAACACATCGTCAAATCCCCGCACCAGCGGAATTTTCCGGTTAGCCACTCTGTGCAGAAAAAGGCCGAAAAGCTTTTTAGGAAGCTGCATTTTCGGTAATCCGTAAAAATAATAAAGCGCTGCCTGACAGCCCCAGCAGAGGAAAAGAGTAGAAGTTACATTGGTTACACTCCAATCCATGATTTTCTTTAATTCTTCCCAATAGTCAACTTCTTCAAAATCCATCTGTTCCACCGGCGCTCCGGTAATAATCATTCCATCGAATTTGTGCATCCGCAGCTCATCAAAATTCTGATAAAATTTATTCAGATGGCTCATGGAAGTGTTTTTAGACGCATGGGTACTTACCTTCATAAAGGTAACATCCACCTGCAGCGGAGTGTTGGAGAGGGAGCGCAGAAGCTGAAGCTCCGTCTCCTCCTTCAGAGGCATCAGATTCAAAATCAGAATCTGAATGGGCCGGATATCCTGATGAAGGGCCCTTTTTTCATCCATCACAAATATATTTTCTTCTTCCAATATTTCTTTTACCGGTAAATCACTTTGTATTTTAATTGGCATTGTTCTCACCTTTCTGTCCTTATTCTTTTAAGATCCGCCTTCTTCATGTCCCTTGAAAGGCAGACTTTCCTTTGATTTCCATGATACCACGGATTGCTTCTCCTTCGGACTCTCGCAATCCTACGTCCACTCGGCTCCCACGGGGACCTGCCCCGTTTCGCCTCCTGTCCGGGCGCCCCGTAAGGTCTGCCTTCTTCATGTCCCTTGAAAGGCAGACTTTCCGGGGCTGGTATCATCACATCAGCGGTGCTACAAGGCGAAGCATTCTTCCCGCCGCTTTCATCAACAGATTCTCCCGTTTTACATCATCTAAAGTAATCTTCTGGCATTTTTCCAGTGTATCCTGAAAATCTTTTTCTATATCCTGTATGCAGGGAACCTGACAGAGATAAGCTGCACATTCAAAATGCAGATACAGGCTCCTGAAATCCAGATTTATGGTGCCTACTACCGCCTGCTCATCATCCACCACAAAACTTTTGGCATGAACGAAGCCAGGCGTATACTCATATATTCTTACTCCCGCTTTAATCAACTCCGGATAATAAGTCTTGGCCAGCGCAAACGCATACCATTTATCCGGAATGTGAGGCATGATGATTTTTACATCCACGCCCCGCTTGGCTGCAAACTGCAAAGCCACTGTCATCTCCTGATCCAGAATAAGATAAGGAGTCATAATATGAACATACTCTTTGGCAGTATAAAGCAGGTTCAGATATACCTGTTCCCCCACCTGCTCGTTGTCCAGCGGACTGTCCGCATAGGGAATGACATATCCGGAAGCCCACCGGGCCGGCATATATACGGGCACCTCCAGGTAACGGGCGTAATCCTCCGTTTTTTTGTCAATGTCCCACATCCTGAGAAACATAAGAGTAAAGCTTTTCACCGCATCTCCCTGCAGCATAATTCCTGTATCTTTCCAGTGCCCGAAGCGAACCACTTTATTTATATATTCGTCCGCCAGATTAATCCCGCCGGTAAAAGCCGTATTTCCGTCAATGACCAGAATCTTCCTGTGATCCCGGTTATTCTGAGAGGTAGAAAGGAAAGGGCGGATCGGTGCGAATACCTTGCACTGAATTCCCAGCTCTTTCATCTGCTTCGGATAACTGGGAGGCAGTTTGGAAAGGGTGTTGGTACCGTCATACATCAGCCTTACTTCCACGCCTTCCTGCACTTTTTCTTTCAGTATCTCCAAAACGGTGTTCCACATTTCTCCTTCCTGAATAATGAAATATTCCAGGAAAATAAAGTGTTTCGCCTTCTTCAGCTGTACCTTCAGTTCTTCAAATTTATCTTCGCCCAGAGGAAAATATTTTACAGTTGTATTCACATACACCGGATAATATTCCCGCCCCAGCAGATAGGAAGCCAGTCCCGCTGCCCGGGGATGTTCCTGAACCAGACGTTCCATCACCTGGTCCTCCTGTTCAACGAATTTTCTGGTCTCTTCCTCCAGTTTTAAAAGTCTCCGGTTCAGCATACTGCTGAGAGGCTGCAGTTTCACAAATACATAGAACAAGGCTCCGAAAACAGGCAGAATTAAGACTGGCAGAATCCAGGCCAGTTTAAAGGCAGGATTAACACTCTGATTAATAATATATAATACGAGAAAAGCCATGAATATCTGATATATCACATAAATGTAAATAATATTGATATACTGCTCCAGTACAGAAAACAACCCGAACAACACCAACAACTGTATCAGAAGCAAAGCAATCAGTATGGTTGTCCGTCCAAAAATCACTTTTACAATCCCCTGCTTGCCGCGTTCTACCGACAGCCGTTTTTCCGTCGCTTTTGTCTTTTCTTCCACTGTCATCCCTCTTTCCCGTCAAACCCAATCTTTTTCCACGTTAAAAGCCATTTTACTGAATATGCCCCAAAAAGTCAATTAACCGTCTCTAACATTTTCAGAAAATCCTCTTCTGATATGACTGAAATCCCCAGTTTCTGCGCTTTCTGATTCTTCGTGGAGGCCGATGTTTTGTCATTATTGATCAGATAATCCGTTTTTGAGGAAACACTTCCTGTCACCTTTCCTCCGTATTTCTCAATTTCCTCTTTCAGCTGACTGCGGTTTTCATAATGATGCACATTCCCGGTAATGACAAAAGTTTTCCCTGCCAGCGGCTGAAGGGATTCTTCCTCCGGTTTTTCCAGCAGAAGATGCCTGCGCAGATGCTCTATCGTTTTTCGGTTTTTTTCTTCAGAAAAATACCGGACAAAAGCCTGCGCAATTACCCCGCCCACACCGTCTATATCGCAGAGTTCCTCCTGGGGGGCCTGCATCAGTCTGTCCAGATCGTATCCGAAATGGCTGCAGATGAGTCTGGCGTTGGCAGCGCCCACATTGGGTATGCCAAGACCGTAAATCAGCCTGGGCAGTGTAGTGTGGCGGGCTTTTTCAATACTTTCCATAATATTTTCGTAGGACTTTTCTCCAAAACCGTCCATATTTATAATTTCTTCCCGGTAACGGTCCAGTTCAAAAATATCACCGAAATCTTTCAGGAATCCCTTCCCGATCCACTTTTCCAGCGTAGCCTCCGACAATCCATCGATATTCAGCGCATCCCGGCTGACAAAGAGTGTAAAAGCTTTGATCGCCTTGGCCGGACATTCCGGATTGGGACAAAAAAGCACCTCCACTTCCCGGTCTTTCTGAATCTCTGTTCTCTGGCCGCAGGCAGGACAGGTATCCGGCAGATCTTTAAACCCGCTTTTCGTCAGGTTTTCCGCAATCTGTGGAATAATCATATTGGCTTTATAGACAGAAATCTCATCTCCCACACCCAGCTCCAGCTCTTTCAGAATACTGATATTATGAACACTGGCACGGCTCACCGTGGTCCCTTCCAGCTCCACCGGTTCAAATACGGCAACAGGATTGATCAGCCCTGTCCTGGAAGGACTCCATTCAATCCTGATAAGTTTCGTCTGCCGTGTTTCATCGGCCCATTTAAATGCATAGGAATTTCTGGGAAATTTAGATGTGCTTCCCAGGGCTTCCCCATAGGCAATATCGTCATATAATGCCACCAATCCGTCTGAAGGGAAATCGTTATTTACAATCTGCGCTTCAAACCAGGCAATCTCCCGGTCAACATCCTCCGCCGTCACCACATGGTAAGGTACAACTTCAAACCCTTGTGTTTCCAGCCATTCCATCTGTTTCTGATGTGAATTATCAAAATCAACGCCGTCAGCTTTCACAAGTCCAAAGGCATAGAATCTCACTTTCCGCCGGGCCGTAACCCGGTTGTCCAGCTGACGGACAGAACCGCTGCACAGATTCCTGGGATTTTTGTATCTTGCTTCCGTTTCCGGAATTGTTCTGTTAATTTCCTCAAAATCAGAATAGGTAATCAACGCCTCCCCGCGTAAAATCAATTCCCCCCGATACGGAATTCTCAGAGGCAGGTTAACAAAAACTCTGGCGTTATTGGTTACGACTTCTCCCACCGTTCCGTTTCCTCTGGTAACCGCTTTTACCAGTTCACCCCCCCGATAAGTAAGGACAATGGTCAGGCCGTCAAACTTCCATGACAACAGCGTTTTCTGATTTCCGATAAAATTTTTCAGCTCCTCTTTATCTTTCGTCTTATCCAGTGAAAGCATCGGCCGTTCATGAGTTTCTTTGGGCAGTTCATCCACTGCCTCATATCCCACTGAAAGAGTGGGGCTTCCAGCCAGCACTACCTGAGTCTCCTCTTCCAGCTTTTTCAGTTCATCATACAGACGGTCATATTCCAGATTGCTCATCACTTCCCGGTCTTCCTGATAATAAGCCTTTGAAGCTTCATTCAGCTTTGCGGCCAGTTCTTTCATCCTTTCCTGCTGATTCATACTTTCTCCTTCCATGGTCTGGAATCCGAATCCTTCAGTAATTTCTCCAGCTCTTCCGATTCCCGCTTTGTAATCTCCCTGTACTCTCCCGTTTTTAATCCGTTCAGTTTCAGATTCATAATCCGCACTCTTTTCAGTCTCACCACATCATATCCCAGATATTCACACATTCTGCGAATCTGCCGGTTCAGTCCCTGGGTCAGAATAATCCGAAAGCTGTCCCGTGACAGCCGCTCGACGGGACAGGGTCTGGTTACGGTATCCAGAATCGGAACTCCTTTCCTCATTTTTTGAAGAAACTCCTCATCTATCGAACGATCTACACGGACTATATACTCCTTTTCATGAAAATTTCCCGCACGCATTATTCTGTTAACAAGCTCTCCCTGATTCGTCAGAAGGATCAGCCCCTCCGAATCTTTATCCAGCCGTCCCACCGGATAGACCCGAATGGGATAGTTCAGATACTCTATGATATTAGGTTGTTCTTTCATCTGCGCAGTACAGATAATCCCCCGGGGTTTATTCATCAAAAGCAGCACTTTCCTTTCTTCCGGCCGTATCGCTTTCCCCCGGATGCATATCCTGGCTTCCGGCGAAACCTTCATCCCCATATCTGCCCGTTTTCCGTCTACCGTTACTTCCCCCGCTTCAATCAGCCGGTCCGCTTCCCGGCGGGAGCATATGCCAGCGCTGCTTAAAAATTTGTTCAGCCGAATAAGTTCTTCCATAATTTCCTCCTGTGCGTCCTATATTTTATCACAGAACGGGATCGCGATACAGTCCCGCCGGAAACTTTTCTTGCAAAATTCTCCGAATCCCCTTATTATGATAGTAGAAACAGACAGACAATTTTTCAGGGAAACATATGATGAAAGGGTTAAAAACATTCTTTATTGCGCTGGGTATTCTGGCCATACTCGGTGTCATTGTATTCGGCCAGCCAGTTATCAGCTACGTGCAGGAAGAAATTGCCCTTGCCAGATGGGAGCCTGAACCCTCCGGCAGCGTCCGTCAGCCGAAGGGCCGCTGGACCATCGATGACCGTGGATGGCAGTATACGGATGCCGGCGGACAGCTGATAAAAGATCAGTGGCAGTCCATTGATGGAAAAGAATATTGTTTTGACGAGAACGGGTACATGGTTACCGGATGGATTCAGCAGGGAGACAATTGGTATTATCTGGATCAGGCCGGCGAAAAAGAAACCGGATGGATTCAGGAAGGCAAAAAACGATACTATCTGGGAAAGGACGGAGTGATGCTCACCGGATGGCAGACCATCGGTCAGACAAAGTATCACTTTGAGGAAAACGGTGCACTCTCTACCGGATGGGTTCAGGACGGTGATGTATACTATTACATCACCGAAACCGGAGAACCGCACACCGGATGGCTGGTAGACGGCGGCAAATACTACTACATGGATGAACAGGGAGTTATGCAGACCGGCTGGTTCCAGGACGGCAGTGCCTGGTATTACCTGGGAGCGGACGGTGCCGCCGTAAATGGCTGGCAGACTGTAGACAGCAAAAACTACTTCTTTGATGAAACGGGTGCCATGCACGTGGGATGGCTGCAGGAGGGGAACACCTGGTATTATTTCAGCACGGAAGGCGCCATGCAGACCGGATGGCTCAGACTCAACGACGGCACTTATTATCTGAACAGCGACGGGAAAATGCGCACCGGATGGCTGGTGGACGGGAAAAAAGTATATTATTTTGATGAAAACGGCCGGCAGGATCCCAATGCCGGCAAAGTAGAGCAGGGAACAAAAATAGCCCTTACCTTTGACGATGGTCCCGGCGCCTATACAGACCGGCTGCTGGACTGTCTGGAATCCAACGATGCAAAAGCTACCTTCTTTGTTCTGGGACAGCAGGTCAGCCAGTATCCGGACACTCTCAGACGGATGTACCACATGGGCTGTCAGATCGGCAATCACTCCTTCGATCACAGTACCCTGACCGGCCTTGATACAGCAGGTGCAAAGAAACAGATCACCTCCACCAATCAACAGGTGAAATCCGTAATCGGCAGAAATCCCTGGCTGGTACGGCCTCCTGGAGGCAATTATAACGATGAAACGGCCAGCCTGATCAACCAGCCGTTGGTTCTCTGGTCCATTGATACCAGAGACTGGGAGACGAAGAATGTCCAGGCTACCGTAGAAACGGTGCTAAACAGTCTGCAGGGCGGCGATATTGTTCTGATGCACGATATCCATGAACCTTCTGTGGAAGCAGCGGAAATTCTGATACCGGCTTTAAAATCCATGGGATACGATCTGGTTACCGTGGGAAATCTGGCAAAGGCATCCGGAGTTACTCTGGAGCGTGGAAAAGTTTACCATTCATTTCATTAAAAAAGAGGACGGTTTCGTCCTCTTTTATGCTCTTTTTGTATTTTTGGGAAAATACACACAGATTTTCGTTCCGATTCCCTCCTCGCTTTCCAGCTCCAGCCGGGCATGATGCTGGGACACAATATGCTTTACAATAGCCAGTCCCAGGCCGGTACCGCCGGTGGATTTGGATCGGCTTTTATCCACCCGGTAGAAACGCTCAAAAATTCTTGCCTGATGAGCCTTAGGAATTCCGATTCCCGTATCCCATACAGACAGAACCGTTTCCTGATTTTCCTTATAAACTTTTACAATAACACTTCCTCCAGGATTGTTATAGCGGATCGCATTGTCACAGAGATTGTATATCAGTTCATCCATCATCTGCCGGTTGGCGCATATAGTGCAGGGGCTTCCTTCCAGCCGCAATATGACATCGTGTTTCTCCGCATTGATCTGCAGCATATCTACACAGGCTTCCGCCAGCTGATAAAGATTCAGCTCCGTGTATGCCACATCCATATCCTCCACATCCAGTTCGGAAAGCCGGATAATATCATTAATCAGCGTCAGCAGCCGGCTGGAATTTTTATGTATTTCCTTGGCAAATCTTCTGACATCCTCATCAGAAGCCATACCGGTTTCAATCAGTTCCGAATATCCCGATATGGATGTAAGCGGCGTCTTCAGCTCATGGGAAACGTTTGCTGTAAATTCCTGACGCATTTTTGCATTCTCCATAATATCCTGATGCTGACTGTGTATCATAGTGATAAAAGGCATCAGTTCCGGATAGGTTTTGATCTCCAGAATTTTGTCCATATTCCCGGCCATCTGCTCTATGGGATATAAGAGGCTTTTGGTCAGCACTCTTGCCAGCACAACGCATGCGCCAAAAATCAGAAGGGCTATCACCCCTATCACGGGCACGGCATTTCCCAGAATACTCCAGATACTGTCCGCTTCTTTCGCCACCCGCAGGATATTTCCATCATCCAGTTTCATAGCATAATAAAATGTACTTTTATCCAGCGTTTCCGATCTGCGTATCGCCGATCCGCTTCCTTTTTCCATAGCTTCCCGGATTTCCGGCCGTTCCCGGTGATTCTCCATGGCAGTATAATCTGTCGTGCTGTCATAAATCACCGTGCCGTCTTCGCGAATCAGTGTGAAACGAATATCCGCATCCTCATAAACCTGGCTGTTGTCATCAAGATTCTCTTCGCTGACCGTATCATTTATTACGTGCGCGTAAGTTTTCAGATCATCCAGTACCTGGTATTGGAACAGATCGTAAAAAACCCAGACAGACAGCAGCAGCGTTGCAATTATTGCCGCTGCTGCTATCCCGATAAATTCACCGTGTATTCTTTTTTTCACTGAATGCCCCCTACTCGTTACTCATAATATAGCCTACATTTCTGACAGTCTTGATAAATTTCCCATCATTTTTCAGCTTCTGCCTCAAGGTCTTGATATGCATATCCAGTGTCCTGGATTCGCCTTCAAAGTCTGTACCCCAGACACGGTCCAGTATCGTATCCCTGGGAGTTACAATTCCGGCGTTCTGCATCAGAAGCTTCAGAAGTTCGTACTCCTTAAAGGTCAGATCTACCTGCTCATTATCAACGTAGACCATACGTTTTTCATTGTCCAGAATCAGATCTCCCATGGACAGTGATTTCTCTTCGCCGCCGTCTGCACTTCTCCTCAGAAGCGCCTTAACTCTGGAAATCAGCTCCATCACCCCGAATGGTTTTGTCATATAATCATCAGCGCCCATATCAAGCCCTTTTACCTTATCAATTTCCGTTGTTTTGGCGGTTACCATGATAATGGGAACCTTCCTGGTTTCCGAACGTGCCCGCAGATTTTTCAAAATCGACAGACCGTCTTCATCGGGCAGCATAATATCCAGCAAAATCAGTACGGGCGTCCTGTGACGGAGACGTTCATAAAACGTTTTTGCACAGTCAAAATCTTCCACATCATATCCTACATTTTTTAATGCAAAACTTTCAATTTCCCTGATATTCTGATCATCTTCCACAATATAGATTGCCGCCATCTCAAACCTCCGGTATTCATCCTTCCGCCCGCTTCACAACTCCCGTCAAGGCAGTGTATATTTCCGGGCATATTTCATTACATTCGTTTTATATACTTCATTTTCCGACTGTCTGAGCACATTCAGATACTCATGAGTATCATATCCCCCTGCCTGTATCTGAATCAGACAGACCGCCACATTGGAACAGTGATCGGCCACTCTTTCAAAATTAGTGATAAAATCCGAAAGAACAACCCCCAGCTCAATCGTACATTTCCCATTCCGCAGTCTTTTAATATGACGCTTTTTCAGCTCTTCCTGAAGTCCGTCAATAACTTCTTCCAGCGGCTCTATAAATTCAGCCAGATGACTGTCTTCATTCTGGAATACTTCCACAGCGGTGTCGACAATTTCGCGGACAGCTCCCGTATATACTTTTAACTCCCTGGAAGCCTTGCCGGAAAATGCAAGCTGCTTTTCATTCATCTCTCTGGCGCCTTCCATGATATTTACCGCATGATCGGAAATTCTCTCAAAGTCTCCGATACTGTGCAGCAGCATGGACAGAGTGTGGCTGTCTTTCACTGAAAGATCTTTGCCGCTCAACTTCACAAGATAGGTCCCCAGCTGATCCTCATAATGATCCACCTGATCCTCAAGCGCCAGCACTTCCCGGGCTTTCTCTTCCTGATAATTTTCCATCAGATCCGCTGCTGTCTCAAGAGCTTTCTGTGCCATCTGCGCCATATGCATGGCTGCCCGTCTGCACTAAACAATGGCAAAACTCGGCTGTTCCAGGAACCGCACATCCAGATGCAGAAGATCCGAAGTCTCTTCCTGCACCGATTCCGGCGTCTCATCATCCTTCACAGTCAGACATGCCAGCTTCTCCAGAAACCTGGAAAACGGAAGCAGGGCCGCCGTGGCAAACACGTTAAAAATACTGTGAACCGCCGCAATGCCCGCCGCATTAGCCGGATCATTCAAAAAAGGAAACCGCCACAGAGCCGCGGCAGCGTAAAACAAAACCATAAAAAGCGCCGTTCCGATCAGATTAAAATAAAGATGTACCAGAGCCGCCCGTTTGGCATTTTTGCTTGCTCCGATGCCGGATACCATAGCCGTGATACAGGTTCCGATATTCTGTCCCATAATAATCGGCACTGCAGTACTGTAAGTAACAGCGCCTGTCGCGCACAGAGCCTGGAGAATACCTATAGATGCTGATGAACTCTGAATCACTGCCGTCAACACCGCACCCGCAAGCACCCCCAGCAGAGGATTGGAAAACATAGTAAGAATCCCCGTAAACTCCGGCACATCAGCAAGTGGCTTCACCGCACTGCTCATGGTATCCATACCGAACATCAGAATGGTAAATCCCATCAGGATAGCAGCGATGTTTTTCTTTTTCTGATTTCTGGAAAAAATCATCATGGCAACGCCAATGACTGCCAGAATCGGAGAAAAAGAGGATGGCTTTAATAGCTGTATCACTATATTGCCGCCTTCAAGTCCCGTAAGGCTTAAGATCCAGGATGTAACCGTGGTCCCGATATTCGCACCCATAATAATTCCTACAGCCTGCGACAGTTTCATAATGCCGGAATTAACAAATCCCACCACCATAACTGTTGTCGCCGATGAGGACTGAATAACCGCCGTAACGCCGGCACCCAGCAGCACAGCTTTCACAGGATTAGAGGTAAGTTTTTCCAATGTCCTCTCCAGCCTTCCGCCGGACAGTTTTGCCAGACTGTCTCCCATCACTGACATTCCATACAGAAACAGAGCCAGACCTCCCAGCATTGTCAGTACATCGAATAAATCCATACGTATCTCCTATTGTCTATATTTTATATAATTCAGGTAAAATTCATTATCTTTCCCTTGTAAAATCCATGTAAAGTTTCTGTGCGCTGCCAGAATATCTGCCGAAACTTTTTACTCAAAATAAATCAGAGCCATCAGATCCAGATTTTCATCTGTAGGATTTTCAATAGAATGAGATTCATTAAAATTAATCACGCAGACATCTCCAGGACCCACTTCCGTTCTGGTACCGTCATTGTCTTCAAAAATCCCATGTCCGTTCAGAATATAATAAGGTTCTGTATTTCCTACATGCTGATGACGTCCAATGCTGCTGTGAGGCAGAATGCGGAGCATGGCATACATTGTTCCGTGGCCATTTAATTCCTCTTCAGAAAGGATGTAATGAAATTCCACACTTCCTTTGCCGCCCCTCAATCCTTCCACTACCTTTACTTCCGGTTTCCTGACCATAATAGTATCTCCTCCTTTTCCTGTTTAAATTGCCATTCCGCCGTCCACGCAGACGATCTGGCCCGTAATATAACCCGCTTCTTCCGAAGCGAAAAAGGCCGTCAGCGCCGCCACATCTTCCGGATCCCCCATCCTCTGCATGGGAATTCTTGCAATGGTTTTCTCCTTAATCTTATCAGAAAGAATTTCTGTCATATCGGTCTTAATAAATCCCGGAGCTATGGCATTAACCGTAATTCCTCTTCCTGCCCATTCTCTGGCCATGGTTTTGGTCAGACCGATCACAGCTGCTTTTGATGCCGCATAGTTAGCCTGAGCCACATTTCCCAGCACTCCTGAAGTGGAGCTCATATTAATCACACGGCCGCTTTTTCTCTCCAGAAAATGAGCTGCCAGATGATGCATAGTATTAAAACAGCTTTTACAGTTGGCATCCATTACCTGATCATAAGCTTCCTCACTGATTTTCCCAATAAACTGATCTTTTGTGATTCCCGCATTGTTGACCAGAATATCAATATGGCCGTGTTTTTCGAGTATCTCTTCTATCATCCTGCCCACAGCCTGATAATCAGATACATCGCAGCAGTAAATTTCCCCTTCTCCTCCTTCTTCCGCAATCTCCTTTACCACTTCTTTTGCCTTTTCTTCCGAGTGAACATAATTGACAATCACATACGCGCCCTGGGAAGCCAGCTTCTTTGCTATAGCCCGTCCAATTCCTCTGCTTGCTCCCGTTACCAGCGCCACTTTGTTTTCCAACATATTAATTTCCTCTCATTCTTCATTCTTCCTGTGAATCATCGGTCAGATAGTCTTTATATACGTATCCCTTGCCGCCGTCATATGTAATTTCATACCAGCCGTTCTCTTTTCCTGTCACTGTGACTTTCTCTCCATACTCCAGAGAACCAATCACATCTCCGTCCATACCGGGCAGACTTCTGACGTTCACAGCTGAACTGCAGTACATGGTGACGCCCTCCGGGACTTCCACCGGACTCACTACATTTTGGTTCGGATTTTCTTCTGCATCTTCCTCATCGGAGGCGGAATTTGTCACAACAGGATCCTCATTCAGAGGAAACAGCCCCTGGCATCCGCAGAAAAGCCACAGACACGACAAAACCAGCGTGAACAGCGTTATCTTTTTTCTCACACTTAAGCACCTCCCTTGCTGTAATCCTTCCCTATTATACTATATTCAGACACACTTTACAATGTCTCCGCTTTGATTTTATACCGCCCTTTTTCCTCAAAAAAATACTGCAAAAAGCATTTTTCTCAGCCTTTTGCAGTACTTCTTTCTATCATTTTCACTTACTGATTGTAGCCTCCAGAGCTTCGATGGATGTGGTCACGCCCGCTTCCACAGACATGGTCAGATCTTCCATCTCCAGGGAAACCACGCCCTTATACCCAACCATGCTGAGCACGGAGAAAAATTCTTTCCACCACTGGAGGTCTTTGCCGCAGCCCACAGCCACGTAATTCCAGGTGCGTTCTGCCACATCTTCCACATGGCGGTTGTCCAGAAGTCCGTCCACATCGCAGAGTCCTCTTTCAATGCGGGCATCCTTGCCATGTACATAGTAAATGGCATCTCCCAGCGCTCTCGCTGCAGCAATGGGATCGGCTCCCATGATCATCATATGAGAGGGATCCAGATTCATGCCAACAGTGGGTCCTACCGCTTCCCGCAGTCTCAGCAGTGTGGATACGTTATATACCAGCTGTCCCGGAAATTCTTCGATGGCAATTTTCACATCATTGGCCTGACAGTGTTTTACAAACTCTTTCCACCAGGGAATCGCTACATCTTCCCACTGATAGCGGACAACTTCTTCCAGGTAGGGATTATCCGGCGGCACGGACTGAGTGGCCACCACCCAGTTGGGTATCCTGTCTCCCGGCGCTCCTGCCGGAAGGCCCGACATCATAACTACTGTCTTTACCCCCAGCTTTCCGGCCAGAGTTACCGTATCATACGCGCTTTTGCTGTGCTTCTCTCCCATGGGACCGGGCGCCAGGGGATTTCCGGAACAATTGAAGGCGGAAATTTTCATATCCCTTTTATCCAGTTCGTCCTTAAATTCTTTCAGTTTGTTTTCGTCCGCCAGCAGATCTGTGGCATAGCCATGGGGATAACCTCCCCATCCGCCTACGCAGAGTTCCACATAATCCAGGCCGTGAGCCTTTATCTTATCCAGCGTCTCGGGATAGGAAAAATCCCCATACACACCGGTGCAAATTGATAAATACATCTGAAATTCCTCCTACTGCTGATTCATTTTTATTTTGCGTAAAATGCCGGGCATTCTTCCAGAACAATCTTCTGTTTCGTCTGGGTATCTCTCGCCAGAGACGCCGCGGATGCCGTTACCTGCCCTACGTATCCGTCCCATGCGGTGGGGCCGTCCACTCTGTTTTCCTTGCACGCGTTGATCCATGCCTGGAATTCAATATTGTACGCATCAACGAAACGTTCTGACCAGTCTGTGCAGATGGGAGTTACTCTTGCCGCGTTGGTGCGGATCATCGCATTGGCCGGTTCCGGCAGATTCAGCGTGCCGTCCTCACAGCATACTTCACATTTGATATCATAGCCGTATCCGCATTTCACAAATGCTTCCACATCAATTCTCACGCCGGATTTTGTGGTCAGATACATGATCTGGGGATCTCTTAAGATCTCCGTTGATTTTCTGGAAGCCTTCGGGAATACCACTTCCACCTCATCGTATTCCTCTCCCAGAAGCCATCTCAGAACATCAATCTCATGGATCATGGTATTTTCCACAGACATGGCCGTCGTGGTATAGTCGGGGCAGGTAGCGTTTCTGTGACAGCAGTGAATCATCAGAGCTTCTCCGTATTTTCCTGAATCCAGAAGTTTTTTCAGCTGATTATAACCCGGATCGTATCTTCTCATAAATCCTACCTGAACCAGATGTTTTCCGCCTGCCATCTCAGCTTCCATGATACGTTTGCAGGCATCCGCTTTCGGCGCAAGAGGCTTCTCGCACATTACGAATTTTCCCGCTTTCACGGAAGCCATTACATATTTTTCATGGAACTCATCGATGGTAGTGACTACGACAGCATCCACTTCATCCGAAGCGATCATGGCTTCTCCATCCTCGTAGAATTTACAGCCGTATTTTTCCGCCACGCTTTTTCCAAATTCCACGTTTACGTCAGAGCACGCAACTACTTTCGCTCCCTGGAGCGTATGATTGATTCTTTCAATATGTGTTCTTCCAATCGCTCCCGTTCCTACAACACCCACTCTTAATACATCACTCATGTTTTTTGCTTCCTTTCTTTTAGGTCAGTATGTTTTATATGTTAAGGGAATTATACCATGCTTCCATTTTTTTCAATATAACAATTCAGCAAAATAATAGCACAAAACGACTTTTTATGTTTACATATGATCTTAGATAAAGTAAAATACAAGTATCATCAGGAGGTGCCTTATGTCTTTTTACTATGATTTTCCCACATCCAACATTACGTCGATCGATGTAAACTTTGAAGATTATGACAGCGGAGCCGAAATCAGACCCCATATGCATTATTATTATGAATTTACGCTGGTTACCCGGGGCACCTGTATTCACAGTTTCCGCGGCGTGGATGTGCCGCTGATCGCAGGGGATGTTTTTTTGATACCGCCCCACGAAACCCACGCCTACTACATGCATTCCGCCGCCAGCATCGTAAACTGCTATTTTTTTCCCGAACGGCTGGGGCAGTTTGCCGAATACGTCAGCGATGTGGCTTTTACCCAGGAAAATATTCCCTCCAGCCTGGGAGATGTAAAGAAGCAATGGGACAGTCTTCTGTCCACCGCTCCTCTCAGAAATGTCACCCGGGATCAGGAGTCCAGAAAAATCACCGACAACCTGACCAAGCAGGGGGTTCTTCATCTGCCTCCCCAGCAGGCCATGGATGTAGTGGGACTTCTGCACAGAATACAGGCCGAACATATGAATCTGGCATTCGACAGTGAATATATGAAAGCCGGTATTCTGCAGATGATTCTCGTAATCTTCAAGCGCGCCAGGAACAGTATTCCTCAGAAATTGCCCCAGCAGCCGGATCAGAAAAAGCAGCTGATTCTGAATTCTCTGATTTTCCTGGAAGAACATTATCAGGAACCGGTAACGGTAAAAGAGATGGCTGCCGCATCGTCCCTGTCAGAAAGTTACTTCCGCGGTATATTCAAAGAAGTGATGGGTTTATCTCCGCTGGATTATCTGAACCGGATTCGAATCTCCAAATCTCTGGAATATCTCCAGAATAATGACATCTCCATAACGGAAGCCGCTATGCGTGTAGGAATTCCCGATCCCAATTACTTTACCAGAATTTTCAAGAAAATCACGGGACAGACGCCCCGGACTTTTAAAAACAATCCCTCAGTTGCTCTGGCGCGGCCCGGGGCAGAGTAAATCCCGGCCGGATTTATCTTTTACAGATAAATCCGATTCAGCTCTTCCCTTGCTATCTGTACCCAGCGGACCACCTGTTCCGGCTTGTTGCTGATGGTATGAAGATCTTTCAGCACCACTTCCACATGATTCTGATTTTCTTTCGTTTTTTCAAACATCCGGCGAAGTTCCGTACGGATAACCTCCTCATTCATATCCGGTACTGTCACATGAGCGGAATTGGCTTTATAGGAATAAATGTAGTCCTTTTTCAGATAGTCTGACATTTTGGCCATATCCGACCACTGGGATACAGAAATTCTCCGCATGTTGGGAAGATCTTTGATCCATTCCCATTTGGTATCGATTCCTTCACAGCAGGCGTAGCAATTCAGACCGAACAGCTCAGCAACCTGCCTGTGATAGGGATATATAAACTCATGGAACATTTCCGGCGAGATTTCTCCGCACTCCTGGGCCTCACAAAGCCCCCACATGGTTTTCAGCGTCACGTGATCCGGATCCGTATGCAGACTGTCTGTCCACCCCAGTCCTCCGCTTCCCACAAAGGTATTATCGGTATTGTTGTACAGCAGGTTGTTTTCTTCCAGATAACGTAGTTTTTTAATATAACCACTGGTCAGCTTCGCAAAAATCTCATGCACTTTCTCCGGAAAGTCATAAAAATCATACATCAGACCGTCCAGGCCGCGGAAATTCGCATACGCCAACGCAATGTGGGAAGACCAGAACCACCATGTTCTCAGTTTCACATCCACAATTCCGTCAAATACCTCTTTCGCCAGCTCCAGGGCCGCATTTGTGGCCTTTTCATCCACCCTGACAACCGGATCTTCGATGGTGTTTTCCACATCCAGATTTTCGAATTCTTCATCATCCATATCCTTCATGGTCGCCACTCAGGAATAGGCTTTATTCTTATCGCCCTCACCGATTTCCACCTTGTTTTCCCCGATACCCCATTCGGTATTGACCGCGCGATGCGGCAGATAGAATACCGGCGTCAGCGGTTTATCATCCTGCAGTCTCTCCGCCCAGAAGATTTCTTTTCTGAACCACATTTCCCAGTCCTGAGCCATATATCCTTCACATTTAATGTCTCTGTCGAATCTTACCGCTTCGTTCCAGCCGTTTTCCATATCCACCAGAAGAAGGGGTCTGGTCTCTTTCAGATCATTGTGGTCCTTCCACAGCCGTATTTTTTCCGCTTCACAGGGACGCTCACACAGTGACCGGAATTTTTTTGCCAGATTCCGGAGAATCTCCCTGTCTTTTTCCGATATTTTCACATCTTCCAGAGGCCAGCCTTCCGTTATCCAGTTTCCCCAGTAACCTTTGTCAATTCGCATAATACTTTTCCTCCCAAGTTCTGTTGTTATTGCACTTGTTTTAAGCATATTTTAGCCCGCTCTCTCCGGAAGCGTGAGAATAATTCATCTGTTTTTTAGTACAATTCAACTTTTCATATTTACATTTATGCTTTCCTGTACTACAATCAGGATAAAGACGTCAAAAAGTATTTGGACGCCATGACATCAGAATTCCAGGAGAGTACTTATGGCTGAATATTATGATTTTCAGGCTTCTGACACTTCATCCATCGCCGTCAAATTCGAACGGTATGACGCTCCCGCGGAAATCGAGGATCATATGCACCGCCACGATGAATTCATCCTTGTGGTCTGCGGCGCCTGCACCCATCGGTTCCGCGGTGTGGAAGTCCCGCTTATTGCCGGTGATGTATTTATCATCCCGCCCCATGAAAGCCACGGCTACACAGTGACTTCCAGCGCCACAATCGCCAATTGTTACTTTTTTCCGGAACGCATGGGGCAGATGGCCGAATACGTAAAAAATGGCACTTACCAGGAACCGGCGATCTCTGCCGGACTGGAAAATGTCAAAGCGCAATGGGATAATCTGCTGGCCACCATAAGCCTGAGAAATGAACATGTATCGGAGCCTTTAATGGTCACAGATAATCTGTCCAAGCAGGGAGTGCTGCATCTGGCTCCCGCCGAAGCCATGGATGTAGAAAATCTTCTGCACCGCATTGAGCAGGAACATTCCAGCCTGAAATACGATTCCGAATATATGAAATCGGCTATTTTGCAGATGATTCTTATCATCTTTAAAAGAGCAAGGAACAATATGCCCCAGCGCCCTCCGGCGCCGCCGGAGCAGAAAAAGCAGCTGATTTTAAATTCTCTGATTTTTCTGGAAGAAAATTTTCAGAAAGCACTCACAGTAAAAGAAATCGCAGATGCTTCTTCTTTATCTGAAAGCTATTTCCGTACTGTATTTAAAGAAGTTACCGGTTTGTCTCCGCTGGACTATCTGAACAGAATGCGGGTGGTAAAAGCGCTGGAATATATTCAGGGAGAAGGACTGTCGATTTCAGATGCCGCTGCGAAGGCCGGGATTCTGGATGTTAATTATTTTTCAAGGTTATTCAAAAAAATCATCGGACACTCGCCCCGCTATTTCAAAAAAATTCCGGCGAGTCTGAAAAAGGAGGAACTATAATCATGGTTAAAGTAGATTTGATTACCGGTTTTCTGGGTTCCGGCAAAACAACCTTTATCCGCAGATACGCTGACTACCTGCAGCGTCACGGGAAGAAAATCAATATTATTGAAAATGAATTCGGCGGAGTCAGTGTGGACTCCATTATCCTGAGAGATCAGGGCTGTGACATCAGTCAGATTTCCGGTGGATGCATGTGCTGTACCGGGAAAGTAATGTTCCAGAATATGCTGCTGGACGGCGCTGCTATGAATTACGACCGTATTCTGGTGGAACCCTCCGGAATTTATGATGTAGACGAATTTTTTGATGTCATGTTCACGGAACCGGTCAAAGACTGCTGTGAAATCGGTAATATTTTCACCATTGCAGACGCCCGTTTTGATGATACTCTTTCCGACGAAGCCAGATATCTGATGTTTTCCCAGCTGCTTGCAGCAGGCAAACTGATCATAAGCAAGACGCAGCTGTTTTCCGAGGAAGAAATTCAGGAAACTCTGAAAAAAATCAATGAACTGATTGCAGAGAGGGGATGCAGCCGTGTATTCAGTGATGATGTCTGCACAAAAAACTGGAAGGATCTTACCGATGAAGATTTTGCTTCTTTTGAACAGGCCGGATACCGGATTTCGGATCATGAACGGGAATTCATGCAGCACGGAAATGTATTTACCGCCAGAGTCATGGCAGGCGTCTGCAAAGATGAGGCAGATCTGAGAGAACGTCTGAACAGGCTGATGAACGATTCTTCCTGCGGAAAAATACTGCGTATTAAAGGGCATATCGCCGATACTTCAGGAAACTGGTTTGAAGTCAACTGTTCTATGGACGGTTCTTATATCAAGCCGGCCCATATCAAAAAAGGGCTTTTTATCGTGATCGGTCAGGATATCGATGAGGCCGCATTGCAGAATGCATTTCTGCCCAGAAAGAAAAAGTAAAGCAAAAAAAAGAGGGCGCCGCCCTCTTTTTTCGATTCCTTTCTGTCTCCAGGATTCACAACTCTTCCACCATCAGCACGCCTTCCGCCGTTCTGAGCCAGCCCAGCATCTCATCCACCGTACAGTTTTTATTCAGACGAAGAGTCAGGATTGCGCATGCATTCATCTTGCCATTGCCAACAGCACGTGTGATTACAATATCCAGAAGTTTAATCTGCTTAAACCGGAACAGATGCAGTACCTCCTTCAGACATCCCTGATCCCGGTATTCCATATACAGATTAATCTCCGGAACGTTGTTTAAAATCCGGTATTCCATCTTTGACAGCCAGACCTCCGCCAGCATAACCAGAGCAGTGACAACAATGCCGCCTTCATAGAACCCGACGCCGAAAGCCAGACCAATAATGGCAGACGCCCACATACCGGCGGCAGTTGTCAGTCCTTTTACTCTCTGCTGCCGGGTTACAATAATGGTCCCTGCACCGATGAAACCGATACCGGCTACTACCTGCGCGCCCAGCCTACCCATATCTGTATAATAATGAAGATTCAGTACCATATACTGACTGGTCAGCGTCGTCACAGAAGCGCCCATACAGATCAGAATGTGCGTCCTGAATCCGGCAGGCCGCCGCTTATACGTACGTTCAATACCGATCAGGCCGCCGCATAGTACAGCAAGAAACAGACGCAGAGCAACAGAGAAAAGGGTAACATCGCGCAAATGATCGAAAATTGCCAGCATTATCATTTCCTCCTTTCCGCTCATTGGTCAAAGCTCCTCCACAACTTGAACACATTCCAGTCCGGCCAGCGCAAGCAGAATCCGTGTATGGGGAAGTTTACTATCCAATGCCAGTGAAACCACTATGCTGGGATTCAAAGCAGATTCCGATCCGCCATGATTCAGATCCAAATCCAGGATCTGTCCATGCTGCTCTTTTATCTTGGTCAGCACTTCCCTCAGATTGTCCATAGACTGAAATTCCACATATATATTTATGATAGGCGCCCTCTCAATAAAGAATTCCTCAATGGAAGGCAAAACACGCATGGCAATAAAAATCAGCAGCCCGCCCAGAATTACACATTCAAAAAATCCGACTCCTATCGCCAGTCCCATACAGCCGGACGCCCACAGTCCCGCCGCTGTCGTCAGACCTTTAACACTTTGCTTCCGTCCGTTTATCAGAATCGTTCCCGCTCCCAGAAAACCAATTCCATTGACAACCTGGGCACCAAACCTTGACACATCTGCATTTACCCCGATTTTTCCCACAATGTCAGCCCAGACTGTTTTCGTCATATAATACTCATATTCTCCTATCAGCATAGTCAATGCTGCTCCCATGCAGACCATCATATAAGTACGGGCGCCTGCGGGCCTGTGTTTTCTCCTTCTCTCCAAACCAAGCAGCCCGCCGCAGACCATTGCCAGAAAGAGGCGCAGAAGTACAGAAGCAAAATTAAATTCTTTTAAATAAGATAATATTCCTTCCATCCTCTTCACCTCTTTGATAAAACATAATTTTCCCGCATATTTATCGCCGACGTTCACCAGCTGCGCACTGCAGAATTTGCTTCTTGGGAGTAAGATTATTTATCAGCGTACCATTGTTTACTCGCTCATGCAATTGTTTTTTTCATGCATTCCAGTTATCTGCAATACACTCTCTCATGATTTCCACACACCGCTTCGCTTTATCCACATTATCATGGATCGTATAGACGTCGCGGATAGTCAGCTCCACGGTACAATTCTTCGCGTATTTCAGTGTAGTCGTAATGTGATCTCTCCATGCCTCCTCATCCAGAACTTCCGATACTCCCAGATAATTGGGACTCGGCTTTCTCTGATAGATAATTTTCTTTCCAGCCAGTACCTCGCCCATGTACGCTTCATCTGTCCATGGAGAGATAGATGCCTTCCGCAGATTCTTCAGCTGACTTAAGCAGGGCCACAGACGTTCCAATGGATCACAGCATCCAAAAGACACCAGTCCAAACCGCTCCGCCACTTTTTTATAAGAATCCCATACCATGGACTCAAACATCTCCTGAGACACATTAATGGTCTCCTGAGAATCCATGTGCAGCCAGACCTGATTCAAGTCCACAGGACCTTCCGCCGGCAGTTCATCTGTAAGACAAATGGATCCCTGATTGCACTCCTCATACCCTGCTGTAGGATACAGAAGTCCGCTGTCTCTCCATTCCTCAAAAAATTTCAGATAGTCGTCCGCCAGCTGATTCAGCACCTGTACAAATTCTTCCGGATAATCGTACAGCGCATAGCACATATTCTGCATTCCCATAATATGGACCAGATCCTGCGTCAGCCAGCAGGTCAGAGATTTCCCCACATGCTTCACCGGCAGAATATCTCCGAAAGCATCTTCCGCCGCCTTAAAATATTCATTGGTTTCATCCACTTTGATTTTGAATTCCGAAGGTTTAAACTTATCGATTTCTTCTCCCAGCTCTTCCACCTGCTCCGTAAAATGCTGTCCCAGTCCTCCGTCAGAAGCCACTTCTTTTTGCACTTCAAATCCCCATGGCTTAAGATCCAGATCCCACCATACTCCAAAATAAGGCGCCACAACCTTATCATCATCCAGAACCTGCATATTATAAAAATTATGCAGCAAACGTTCTTCTATCCGGCGGGCCATGGGATCTTCACACTTCATCTGCGGGTAAAGTACTTCTTTCGTAAAATTATCAATTTCCAGATGGATCATGGGTCGCTCACCTCTGCAGGAATTGTGAGCAATCCACAGTTTCGTCCTCTCTTTGTTTTTTTCACTGTTTGCAATTTCCAGCTGTGTTCTGGCCAGATCACGAAGTCTCTCTCTTTCTTTTGGCGTAATCATAATTAATCCCCCGATCTTTCATGGTTTTCTTCTATTGGATAATTCTATTCTAACGGTCCTTAACACGCTTTTCCATAAAGATTCTGACCAAGGAATTGTAATTTTCAATCATTTATATAGGGAATTCCCGAAATTTTTTCGGAGAAATACCGTTCTGGGCAGTAAAAGTGTTGGTAAAGTGGGATTCACTATGAAATCCCACTCTGACTGCAATCTCTTTTACGGGACTTAAAGTTGTCTTCAGAAGATATTTCGCCTCATTCATTCTTCTACGGATAATATACTCCTTCGGCGAGCTGTTCATAATCTGTCTGAATTTTCGCGTGAAGTGAGACTCACTCAAACCGGAAAATTCCGCCAGATCTCTTACCGTCAGGTCCTGATCCAGGTGCTCATCAATATAACGCACCAATTCTTTCACCGTCTGCTCTTTTACACCATATTTTACTTCCGTACACGCTGAAACGTTCCCGCACAAAGCCATCAGAATCTCATATATGGCAAGAGAATCTTCATATTCCGTTCCGAAACGCTCATATCTTCGCCCGGAAATAATATTTTTAAGCATTTCTCCAATTGCCGCATCATTCTCCGGATGGAATACCGGGCCGGAATACATCCGTTCCGTAATCTCACGATAAAACATTTCTGTACTGTGTCCATCAAAATGGATCCATAAAAATTCCGTAAAGCCTACAGCAGAGTATTCGTGGGGCCTGTGGCAGTTAATAAGCGCCGTTTCGCCTTCTTTTACCGAGTATTTTTTACCACTGGTCACAACTGACAGACGGCCTTTTTTCACCAGCAGAAACAGGTAATTTCCATAATCCTTTCTGGTCACCCGATACCCGAAATCACAGAAAAAGTGCCCCACTGACGTGAAATAAAACAGCAGATTCCTGGCTGTTGCCGAGGGGGTAAAAAAGAAGAAATCAGACCCCGGCAAAACGCCTTCCTGTTGACATAGCATAGCAGTATTCCTTTTACTGATTCAGCATTTTCATAAATTCGTCGCCGGTAATCGTTTCCTTTTCCAGCAGGTAGTCCGCCAGCTCCTGAAGTTTTCCTTGGTTTTCCTCAAGAATTTTCCTGGCTTTCTGGTGTGCTTCTTTTACCACATGGACCACCTGTTCATCAATTCTGGTAGCGGTATCCGCTGCACAGGCCAGGGAAGTATCGCCGCCCAGATATTGATTCTGAACGTTTTCCAGCGCCACCATATCAAATTCGTCTGTCATACCGTAACGGGTAATCATGGCTCTTGCCAGTTTCGTAGCCTGCTCAATATCGTTGGAAGCCCCGGTAGTCATATTCTCCGCTCCGAAAATCAGCTCTTCTGCACTCCGTCCGCCTGTAAGAGTGGCAATCTTGTTGAGAATCTCCTGCCTGCTCATCAGCATATGCTCTCCTTCATCCACCTGCATGGTATACCCCAGCGCACCGGATGTACGGGGAATAATGGTAATCTTGGTAACCGGAGCCGAATTGGACTGTTTTGCAGCAACAAGAGCATGTCCAATCTCATGGTATGCCACTATTTTCTTCTCTTTATCGGAAATAACAGCACTCTTTCTCTGAGCACCTGCAATTACTGTCTCTACACTTTCTTCCAGATCTTCCTGCATGACCACATTCCGGTTTTCCCGGACTGCACGCAGCGCTGCTTCATTTATAATATTAGCCAGCTCAGCGCCGGAAGCTCCTGCCGTAGCACGGGCGATCGCCTTCCAGTCCACATTGTCGCCCACATGGATGTCTTTGGCATGTACTTTAAGGATAGCTTCTCTTCCCTGAAGATCCGGCAGTTCCACCGGAATTCTCCGGTCAAAACGTCCCGGGCGAAGCAGTGCAGGATCCAGACTGTCCGGACGATTGGTCGCTGCCAGCAGCACAACGCCCTTTTGCCCATCAAACCCATCCATCTCAGATAAAAGCTGATTCAAAGTCTGCTCCCGTTCATCATTGCCGCCGCTTATACCGCTGTTTCTTTTCTGCCCAATAGCATCTATCTCATCAATAAACACGATGCAGGGGGCTTTTTCATTGGCCTGTTTGAACAGATCCCTCACCTTCGCGGCTCCCATACCGACAAACATTTCCACAAACTCACTTCCGGATATGGAAAA
Source organism: Ruminococcus sp. (assembly GCA_050944415.1). Classification (GTDB taxonomy): domain Bacteria; phylum Bacillota; class Clostridia; order Lachnospirales; family Lachnospiraceae; genus Ruminococcus_G. Next base: position 6,901 of record JBMNRA010000013.1, on the reverse strand, counting down.
GAAGGGAACCCCGGCTTCTCCGGCTACCGCTTTTGCCAGAAGGGTTTTTCCGGTACCCGGAGGCCCCACAAGCAGTATACCTTTTGGCAGTTTAGCTCCTATGGCTGCATATTTCCCGGGATTATGGAGGAAATCCACTACTTCCATCAGTGAATCTTTTGCTTCATCCTGTCCGGCTACATCAGAAAACTTCACTCCCGTTTTGGCATCCGCCACATAAATCTTTGCCCCGGACTTTCCGAAGGACATGGCATTTCCAAATCCTCCCGGGATCTGATTCTGCATCTTTTTTCCCATCCAGCGGAAAAGCACTTCTCCAATCACTATAAAGAAGATAACCGGCAAAATCCAGCTCAGCACAAAACTGAGAAGAGGACTTTCCTGCGTAGGAATTTCCGCTCGGAAAGTGATATCAGAATGTTTCCTCAGCTGCTGCAAAAGCCGTTCACCGTCCCCCGGCCATACCCCTGTTTTATACACCTTGCTCTGATCATCTCCAACAAAAACAAACTGTTCAGAAGATTCATCATAAGCCACTTCTTTCACTTTACCGTCATCTATCATCTTCAGAAATTCATCGTATCCTACTTCCTCTACGGTGGTCTGAATCATGGACGGAAAAACCAGTGCATTCATCAGGAGAATGATACTCATGGCCAGAATGGCATAGTATACAAAGGACCTCTTGGCTGGTTTCTGGTTGTTGTCATTAACTACTTCATGCATTTTTCTTCGCCTCCTTAACTGACAGTATTTCTTTTAATGCTTTTCTGAACTGAAAGTAAAACAGTATCGCCGTAAATGTCACCGCGATAAAATCCGCTGCCGGTTCCGCCAGATATACAGCCATGACAGGATTTTCCCTGTAAAGCAGCGGCATAATATAAATCAGCGGTATCAGCAGAACAAATTTTCTCATTACCGCAACGATTATGGATGCCTTTGCGTTTCCCAGCGAAATAAACGTCATCTGACAGGCTATCTGGATACCAAACAGAAGCAGGCAGGCCATATAGACACGCAGCGCCGTTTTGGTAAAATTCAGAAGTTCGGGATCCGATGTAAACATGGCGGCAAATCCCTGGGGAAACACCATAACAGCCGCCCACAGCAGCACCGAATAGCACAGACTGACTTTCAGCAGCAGTTTAAATGCTGCCTTTACCCGGTCCACATTGCGCGCCCCGTAATTATAACTGATAATAGGCTGGGCTCCCTGTCCCAGTCCCTGCAGCGGAAGCATGGCAAACTGCATCACGCTGGTCAGAATTGTCATCGCCCCTACAGCAATATCACCGCCATACCGCAGCAGCGACGAGTTAAAACAGACCGAAAGGACACTCTCGCTGGCCTGCATGATAAAATTGGATATTCCAAGAGCCATGCTGGGCAGAATGATTTTTTTCTCCAGTCTCAGATTTTCTTTGCGTATTTTCAGCCCCGTTTTTCGTCCTGTCAAAAAGATCAGTACCCATGCGCAGGACATCGCCTGAGAGATAATAGTCGCAAGAGCTGCCCCCTGTACTCCCATGCCCAGGCCAAAGATAAATATGGGATCCAGGATAATATTGGCCACAGCTCCGATCAGAACGGAAAGCATGCCGGTTTTGGCAAAGCCCTGGGCCGTGATAAAAGCGTTCATCCCCAGTGTCATCTGAACAAATATAGTACCCACGGCATAGATATTCATGTAAGCAACACCATATTTTATTGTGTTCTCACTGGCGCCGAATGCCATCAGAAAATCTCTGTTAAAGACAAGCAGCAGAATGGTCAGAATGACGGAAATGACAATCTGTATCACAAAACAGTTGCCCAGCGTTTTCTCTGCCGACTCATGATCCTTTTTCCCCATAAAAATAGACGCTCTCGGGGCTCCGCCGTAGGCTGCAAAGGCCGAAAAGGCAGATACGATCATAATCAGCGGCATACAGACTCCCACGCCTGTCAGAGCCAGGGCTCCGATTTCAGGAATGTGGCCGATATAGATCCGGTCCACAATGTTATAAAGCATATTGATAATCTGAGCCGTTACCGTCGGGAGAGCCAGTTTCAGCAAAAGACTCCCGATTGGCTGAGTCCCAAGAAAGTTTTTATCTTCGCTCAGTTTCCTCCCCTCCCTTCAGTACTTTCTGTGTATTCTCTTTTATTTTCCCGTTTACTCTGAAAAAAACTTCTATTTCATCCTCTGACAAACCGGAAAAAATTTCTTTTTTTAATTCATTCTGTATCTTCTTTATATCATTTACAACAGAATCCGCCTGTTTTGTAAGCGTAAGATGAATTCTTCTTCTGTCCTCCCCATCCTGTCTGCGAATCAAAAGGGATTTTCGAAACAAGACATCGACAGCCTGAGATACATTACCTTTCTGAAGCATTCTCAGTTCTACAATATCCGCCGCCGTATCTTTACCCGGATTATTATGCAGAAAGCTGATAATTTTTGCTTCAATCAGAGTCATTTGATATTTTTCGCATATTTCTTTCAGAATACTGTCATGCAGTTTCATAATCATTTGAATGTTCATCAGAAAATCCGTAGGCACCATTTTAACTTCCTTCTGTTTTATAGTTTCCCAGAGAATGTTTCTTTCAAAACAGTTCTCTAAAGAACCATTATATGTATATTCTTATATTTGTCAAGAAAGCCCTTATATGTTATTGTTATTACAAAAAGAAATTGTGAGAATAAAAAATGAAACATACAGAAAAAGGCGTTTTAGAAAATTCCACCATGTGCTTTCACACTCCCAGCACCGCTGCGCTGCAGCACCTGTTTTTCCTAAACTACGTTGGGTATTTCCACTGTAATTCCAATTACCGCATTTCCCGCAGTCTGAACGAATTGTTTGAACCCTATCTGTTCCTGCTTGTTCTCCGCGGAAAAATGCAGCTTGATTACAAAGGGCAGCATTATGAGGCCTCTTCCGGAGAATGTCTCTTTTTCGACTGCCGTCTGCCCCACTGCTACTACACCACTTCTACGGCCTCTTTTCAGTACGTACACTTCGGAGGAAATTTAAGTGATTACTATTACCAGCGAATCTGCGGCAGCGACCGGTATTCTTTCCGGGCACAGAATCCGGAAGCGCTGTCCTCCTGTCTTTCCCGACTGGAAGAAGAAGCCGAGCAGAAAATCATTAACGAACATATCATTTCCGCTCATATTCACATGCTGCTGAGTCTCACTTTAAGCAGCCGGGAAAATTATGCGTCGGAAAACTCCGGCCGGATAGCCAAATGCATTAATTATATGAAAGAACACATTCACCAGTCAGTCACCCTTCAGGATCTTTCAGATTATGTAAGCTTAAGTCCTTATTATCTCAGCCGCCTTTTTAAACGGTATACCGACTCTTCCCCCGGAGAATATCTGATGAATCTGCGGCTTTCCCATGCAAAAATGCTGCTGATCACAACTTCCCGCTCCGTAACTGACATTTCCGAAATGTGCGGATTTCAGTCGTCCGCACATTTTATCGGCACTTTTCGTAAACGAATTGGAATTACTCCTCTTCAGTTTCGTAAAACCCATACCTCCGACTGAAAAAGGCATCACTTAAGTCTTCAACAACTTAAGAGATGCCTCATCCTATCTCCTTTTAAAACTGAAATTCTCTTACCGCTTCGAAACAGGCTGCGATATTTTCCGCCGGAACATTTCCCATAATATTGTGAATCGTGTTGAACACATATCCGCCGCCTCTGGCAAGAATATCCAGCCGTTCCTTCACCTGAGCTTTTACTTCCTCCGGCGTCCCTACCGGCAGAAGACCCTGGGTATCTACGCCGCCGCCCCAGAAGGTGATACGGTCACCGTACTGATCCTTCAGCTCCCGGGCATCCATTCCCGCCGCACTCAGCTGCACAGGATTTAAAATATCCACACCCATATCAATAAAGTCTTCGATAAATATTTTCATAGCTCCGCAGCAATGGAAATGGGTTTTCCAGCCGGTATTCTCATGTACCCAGTCATTCATCCGTTTATAATACGGTTTATAAAGCTCACGGAAGGTTTCCAGCGACATAATGGGGCCCACCTGGGTGCCGAAATCCGTACCGCTGATGTTAATCGCGTCGATATTGTCTCCCACAGCCTGTCTGTAAATTTCCAGATTCTTAATGGCATTTTCCGTCTGCATTTCAAAAACCGTTTTAATATACTCCGGGTAAAGAAGCTGCGCCATGCTCCAGTCCTGGTATGTACGGATTCCCTTTGGTTCCAGCACATGGCCGCCCGGAATTGCGGACGGATCGCCGATTCCTCCCATGCCAAAACATCCGAAAATTGCCTTGTCAGTAGTATCCCGCAGAAGCTTCGCATTCTCCGCATACCAGTCTGCGTCTTCATCGCTCATAACGGTAAAATCATCCTTAAAATCCTCCGCCGGAGTCAGATTATCTTCATCATAACCCGGTGACCGGTTAATGGCGTCAAAGAAATATCCTCCTTCCGGCATCACATAGCTGGGACCGTAATTGTCATTGCCCTGGGGATACAGATAGCTTCTTCCCTGCTCATCAATTTCATATTTATGCTTCGCGGATATTCTTACCGGTGTTCCATCAGGCATGGTAAAATCCTGCATCGGACCGTGAAGTGGTACGCCCACGCAGTCATTGGCACAGTTTAATCCGATTACATCGATATCCATTCTGTCGATGATATCCGGATCCATGACTCCGATCATCTGTGAAGTTTCGTAAATCTGAATGGGCTTTACTTCAAGTCCATAATACTGGCGCAGGCGATAAAGCGCACAGGCGCAGATTCCCGAATTATAAGTTGACCCCAGATCAATGGGAACCTTATCCGGCTGCTTATGATTTAATGATGCTAATACTCTTTCTCTTGAAGTCATTCTTTTTCCTCCTGAAATTTCTTATTTTGCCTTCCCTGAGGCGCTCTTTCAAATTCCTGTTCTGATTATCATTATACTGAAATCCCAGAAGAAAAAAATCCACACTCTTGCCCTGAAATATAAGAATCTTGCTCTTTACATCATAGAATTTAATTTCATTTCCAGTGCATCTGCAAGTTTTCTGTGACCTTCTTCATCCAGATGGACTCCATCTGTTTTCCCCGGTCCAGTATATTCCATAGCATTAAGATACTCACAGCCGTAGCTTTCCGCTATCCGCCGGTATTCTTCATCTAATTCCTTTGAAACTCTGACGGATTCTTCATCAAAGGATCCCTCCATCACATCCCCCACATAGTCCGTCGTTACACCTGGAGGACACACTACAAGTATTTTCGGAGCTTTTACTCCTCCCCATATCCAGGGTGTCTGCACCACCTGAATATTTCTTTCCAGCGCCCTGCCGATTTCAATGGCAGAATTACGGAATTTTTTCTTAACATCATTGGTCCCCAGCATAATGACAAAAATATCTATGGGGTCGTGAGTACACAGAACCATGGGCAGCGCCTTATATCCATTCCGTCCCTCTTCCAGGAAGTCATCCAGGCCGTTGGTTCTCCCTTTCAGGGCTTCTTCTATAATTCTGGCATCTTTCAGCCGCTTACTTAAAATTCCCGTAAAACGCACATCTTCCGGATATCTCCTTGTAGATATGGAATCATACCCCCAGGTGTTGGAATCGCCAAAAAATAGAATTGTCTGCATAATATAAATCCTCCTGCTATTTTTTACTGTTATTTTTACTATACGAGCAAATTCCGCAAAAGTAAAGAAAAACAGGCATCCCGTCTCAAAGGATGCCTGTTGTAGGAGGTTAGTTATGTTATTTTGCTGTAGCAATCAATTCCGCATAATTGTCCTGTGTCATATCGAACATTTCAATATTAGTACGTTCATCAATTTCTTCTCCGTTATAGACTTTTTCCGCAATCTGTCCGCAAAGAGTTCCGATTTCGGGCCAGCTTACAAATACTGCATAGGACTGCTCACCATTTTCGATCAAATATCCATCATCTTCCACACTGACAACACCCACCGTTGTCACATTCTGATCCATATTAGCTGCTTTTAACGCCTCTACTGCTCCTACTACCATTTTCCCATCGGCAGCGACAATTGCGTTAATCTCATCACCGTAAGTCTGAATCCAGTCCTCCGTTACCTGCATTGCCGTAGCGGTTTCAAATTCTCCCGTCTGAGAGGACAGCACAGTCAGATCATCACGGGAAGATATTCCTTCCATAAAACCTTCTTCACGAAGCACTGCAGCCTCCCTGCCCGGTGTTCCCTGAAGATAACAGATGTTAGCGTTTTCCGGAAGATTTTTCGCGCACCATTCACCCTGTCTCTGTCCGAGTTCCTTTTCATCAAATCCAATAAATTTCCAGTCCCCTCCGGATGCCTCCGTACCGACCATAAATACCGGCACATTTTCGTTGTTGCATGCCTGAACCGCCGTTGTATTTCCTTCCGTATCAACACCAATGATAAACATCATGTCAACACCTTTGCTGAGCAGTGTTTCCACATTAGTCGTCTGTTTTTCAATATCCTTAGCTGAATCAGCAGTCAATGCTTCCACTTTATCCGCTCCTACAGCTTCTGCAAATTCATCGCTTTCCACATAATCTACAAATTTCTGCATAGCCGGATAGCAGCAGTTATCCGCATTATCGATGTTTACAAATCCGACCCGATAAACATATTCTTTTTCTCCACTTTCTTCTGCCGCTGCATCACTTCCGCCGCCGCTGGGACTTAAACTGCATCCAGACAGAAGACCAACTGCCATTACGGATACCATAGCCAATGCAAATAACCTTTTTACCATTTTTTTCTTCATATTATTTCTCCTCGTATTATATAGTAGTAGTATTTATAGACCCTCTCCAAGGTCTGTATGCTATACTGTTTGGAGATACTGTGGATTGGTTTGTTTCTCCTACCACTTGATGGTTTTGTAAAGGCTCCAA
>JBMNRA010000012.1:0-56303 GCA_050944415.1 Ruminococcus sp. | reverse complement strand
AAAGCATTGGAGGCTCGCTACAAGGCTCACTGGCGATTACCTTGACCAGACTTTCACTGGCAAGCTGATAACAGCTTGCAGAACACACGACTTGCACCCTTAAGAAACGTGCGCCGCCAGGCGCACCAAAAAAAAACACTCTGGAATATCCAGAGTGCTTTTTACCGTGCGTTAGAGGATTCGAACCCCCGACCTTCTGGTCCGTAGCCAGACGCTCTATCCAGCTGAGCTAAACGCACATTGCCGCGTCACTTATTTTCGCGACAATAGTTATTATACATACTGCAGCCTGTTTTGTCAACAATATTTTTCAGTTTCTTCTCAAAGCCTCAATAGGACTTAATCGGGCCGCCTTTCTGGCCGGATAGATTCCAAAAAATATTCCCACTGCACAGGAAAACAGTGTTGCTCCCAGAACCATCGGCACGCTGAATCCCGGACTAAGATCCATCCCCTGACTGGAACTGAGCAGCGCACAGATTCCGTAAGCGCCTGCCAGCCCCAAAAGGATTCCGATGAATCCTCCCAGCACCGTCAAAATGGCAGATTCAGCCAGAAACTGAGCCATAATTGAAGAAGTCTTTGCTCCCAGAGATTTCCTTATGCCAATTTCTCTGGTTCTTTCCGTCACAGACACCAGCATAATATTCATAACGCCTATTCCGCCTACCAGCAGAGAAATTCCGGCTACAAAAGATATAAAAGCTGTAATAGCCCCCATCATGGTGTTTAATGTGGCCATGATATCCTGAAAACTCTGTACCTGATAATAATCCTCTCCGACGCTCTGATGCCGTCTGTCCAGAACATCCACCACCTGATCGGAAACCGTCGAAGAATCCAGCTCTCTGTCCGCCAGAACTACGATATAATAAAACTCATCGTAGGCATCATCGTATTCCTGCAGGGCCGTATAGGGAACATCTATATAGACCGGCATTCCTTCATACGTATAAGTTACAAAAGTGCCGTTTTCCGGCTGCTGCGTTACCCCGACTATAGTAAAACTTTTAGAGATGCTGTTGTAATCCACGTCAATATCCATGCCGGCCACGTCATCCGAACCGAAAAGCCTTTTTGCGTCCTGATCCGAAATTACACATACCCGTCTGGCTTCTTCCACATCCTCCGCTGTGAAATAGTGACCTCGTTTCATCTGTGTAGTGGAAAACATAGGCTGTGTTTCCATCGCCCCCGTCAAGCTGATGGAAAATTCTCCTTTTCCAGTGGCTGTAGTACCTGTCCATCCGCTCCCCGGTGCAACGGCTTCCACTCCCGGCACCTGCTCTTCCAGCGCCTCCATATCTTCCGGTGTTATGTATTCACCGGCATTCATAGCGTCATCGCTGCACATAACCTGAATCTGTCCGGCGCCGGCAGAATCGATCTCTGCATTCATCTGATTGGTCGTTCCCTGTCCCACGGACATGATCATAATAACAGAAGCAATGCCAATAATAATACCCAGCATGGTAAGAAAAGATCGTCCCTTGTTAGCCATTATGTTGTGAATGGCCATTTTGATATATTCAAATAAATTACTCATGCCGCATCCTCACTGCCTTCAATACCATCTTCCGGTATCGCCTGAGCTTTTGAACCTTCTTCCAGATTTCCGATATCCGGTATCACCTGGTCCCCCTCTTTAAGACCGCTTACAATTTCCACCTGAGTATCCGAAGATATACCGGTCTCAACTTTCTGACTCTCTATAATTCCGTCTCTGAGCACATAACAGAATGAACCGTTCTTTCCAATATTAACCGCTTCTACCGGAACCACCGGTACATCGTTGGCTTCCGCAGCATGAACTGTTACTTTGGCTTCCACGCCGATAAAAATATTTTCATCTGGATTATCTATTTTTACCACAGCGCCGATCATAGGGGTTCCTTCCTCATTGGGAATAGCTACCCGGTTAATCTTTGTCAGAGTTCCTTCATATGTACTGTCACCCATCTCAATGGTAGCCTTCTGACCTTCTTTCAGAAGGGCGTAATCATATTTAGATACAGAGATATCCACGCTTACATCCTCTGTGCTCTCCAGGGTAAACATCTCCATGCCCTGAGTCACGGCAGAACCTTCCACCACCTTGGAATCAGATATAACTCCGTTAAACTCGGCCTGAATACCTTTCTTTCCTTCTGCAATCAGTTCCTCTACCGATTTTGCCTCCAGTTCCGTCAGATTATTGGCAACTTCCATCTTTTCTTTTGCTTCATCCGTAAGAGCAGCAGGGTCGCTTTCCGCAACAGCCTTTTCCGATGCCAGTTCGCTTTGCAATTCCGCAAGTGTGGCTGAAGCGCTGTCCAGCTCTCTCTGAAGATCCGACGTGTCTACAGATGCAGCGGACATATCTCCATTCTGACCGGCCGTCCCCGCCACATCGGATAAACTTGGTGCCGACAGCTGATTGTAGGCTTCTTCTGCATTTTTATAGGCAACTTCCGCTTCTGTTTTTGCTTTTTCTTTTTCCATCAGCGCTTCCTCATTAACGGAAGAAGCATTTTTTTTCCAGGTTTCCATGGCCATTTCATATTCGTTTTCAGCCTGGTTATAAGCAGTCAGTGCCTTGTCTCGTTTCCCCCTGAGCTCTTTTTCTTCCTTCTGATACTCTTTCAGCTGTTTTTGATATTCCTGCTGAGCGGCCACAGCCGCCGCCTGGGCGCTGGCGCTGGCTTCTGCTGCCGCCTGATTCTGAGCGTCTGTCGTCCTCTGCTGAATCGCCGCCTGCAGATCATATACATACTGCTGCCACTGATCCACCTGTCCTTCCAGCGTCTGAACATTTGCCTGGGCTTCTGCCTGTTTGTCCTCCGCCTTGTTGGTCTGATTTACCGCATCTTTTAAATCCAGCTGACCGGATTTCACATTCAGTTCCGCCTTTTGGTTCTCTTCTTCCAGATCTTTCAGATCGTATGTAACCAGCTGCTGCCCCTTGCGCACACTGTCACCGGCCTCAAAATCCAATTCTTTTACCGTAGCGTTCACCGGTGAAAAGAATACCTTTTTATTCATACTTTCTACTGTGCCAGTGGCATCCAATTCCTCGGCCACATTGCCTTTTTTCACATTCACGACCGCCACCTGGTTCACTGTCTCCGGTTTGTCCATGCCCCTGCTGGCTACAGTCAGCGCCGTCAAAAATATCGCAATAACGGCAACCACAATAATCATCACCTTATTAACCGTTTTCTTTTTCATCGCTTTTTACTCTCCTGTCATGAAAATTCCGCATTTATTACATCTGATTCTATCCTGCCATCCAGAATCCGCACTACCCGCCGTGCCTGGGCAGCGATACCATCATCATGAGTAATCAGTATTATAGTCTTCCCGTCTTTGTGCATCGCTTTTAATATCTGCAGTATCTCCCTGCTGGAGGCGGAGTCCAGATTACCCGTAGGCTCATCCGCCAGAATCACCGGCGGTTTGGCTGCAATGGCTCTGGCAATAGCCACCCTCTGCTGCTGTCCTCCCGACATTTCCGATGGTTTGTGGTTCATCCTTTTTTCCAGCCCCACCATTTTCAAGGAGGCCACTGCCAGATTCTTTCGTGTTTTTCTGTCAATTCCACGATAGATCAAAGGCAGCTCCACATTCTCCAGCGCCGTCAGATTGGGAATCAAATTAAATCCCTGAAAAATAAATCCAATCTCCTTATTTCGTATCACAGAAAGTTCATTGTCATTCATGGTAGCCACATCCGTACCATTGAGGTGATATTCGCCGGATGTGGGAACGTCAAGACATCCCAACATATTCATCAACGTGGATTTTCCCGAACCGGACTGACCGATGATTGCCACAAATTCTCCTTTTTGAACAGTCAGATTTACATGATCCAGAGCATGCACCTCATTTTCTCCCGGATTATAAACCTTGCATAAGTCCTTCACCTGTATTAACGGCTCCATTTCTGCCTCCTTTTCCGTAATGAAAAACAGTGCAAAGAATTTCAACCATTACTCCTTTGCACTGCATGTTCTGTCAGTAATCAGTCTTCATCCTTGTCACGTAAACCCTGTTGCATTTTATCTGATGATACTTCCAGAATGTCCGCCACTGCGTCTACCGGCGACGGTTCCGGCTTTGCACTCACCTGCATATTTTTCATGGCTCCCCAGAAATACAGCAGTGGCAGAATCAGATTGATAATGATGCCGACTACCGCAAACTGACCCCGGCCCAAATTAATTACCGCTTCCACAAGAATCTCCACCAGCATCAGCACTCCGAAGACCAGGCAGATTTTGGCTTTTTCCACCTTATTACAGTTTTTAACTCCAATGATTCCGGCAATGAGCCAGAGAACCGATACGATAAGACTTAAAATGGAACTGGTCATCACATCCGACGCGGAATAATTGGTCTGAGCAAGTATCTCCTCCATCTCAGGCGTCATAGATGATGCAATAAAAAAGTTCAATACCGTCCCCAGAAGTCCAAATGCACTGATGATAATCAGCAGAATTCCGACGACCTTTAACAGACTTTTTCCCGGTGCTTTCATTATGTACTCCTCCACATTCTTTCCTAATACGCTTTCATTGTATTTTGTGCACTGCTATTTGTCAAACATTTGAATGAATATTAAGGAAATCTTAACTTTTATTTTCTTCTGTACTATTAAACTAATACAATAATACATCCGTCCGGACGGTATGTCAAGAGGAAAATATCAGCCCGGCCGCATAAAAGCAACTATCCAGCCATACATCTCGGGTTCAGCAGCTAACGCCGTCATAGCGCCGCTACCGCAGCTGAATAATTTCCACAAAAAACCCCGGAATTGCACCGGGGTTCTGGCAGCCTCTCAATTGCATTTTCAAATTCTGTCCTTCGCTGCCTTCTTATTATATGCGATTTTCCCTGAAAAAATCAAAGGCAATTTCTGGATAGCCGCCTGCACTGCCATTGATTTTCCTTTTGGTCTGTGATACCCTCATTAAATAAAGAATGTACAGGAGGTATCGGTTTGAATCCACAGGATATTTTATTCGAAAACAGCCGTCAGTTTCATCAAAAGCTGTCCATCGCCGTCTCACGCTTCTTTCAGGACGGGCCGCTGGAACCTCCTCTTTCCCGGCAGTATGAAGCATTTCTGCGGCAGCGTCCATTCACTGTTCTGCAATGGATTCTTTATCACTACTCCCCGGACGTTTTAAAAAAATATCTGGATACCGGCTGGACCTCCCGGTCCGATCTGAAACGGGGACTGGAAGAAAAAGAAATAAACGTTCAGATGAGAGCGCTGCTTCTTGGCGCTTTGTCCAATGCCTCCCTGACTGCCGGACAGGCATCAGCCGACCCCCTGTCGTTTCTCACACTGACACAGCTGAAGCTTTTTGAACGGCTGCCCCGGCTGCGTCTGGCCCTCTCCCGTTTTACTTTTACGGTCACACAGAAAAGCACCGGAACCGACGGCCGAGTTATCTGGTATAATCCTCAGCAGATTATTTCCTTATTCCGACAGGATACTCTGGAAAAGTACTGTTTCCATATGATTGTCCATTGTCTCTGGCTGCATATCGTCCCTCCGGCCGGCAGGGATCCGCGTCTGTGGAATCTGGCATGCGACATCTCAGCTTTTCATCTGACGGAACAGCTGCTGCCGGAGGTTCAGGAGGCATTCAGCCGGCCGAAAGAAATTGTCCGGCTGCTGCCCCCGGATCTGGACCTTTCTTCGGCAGTTTCAGTCTGTGAATTTCTGTCTCTTCAGAACGAGGACACCCTTTCTGCCTGGCAGGAAATATTCACTGTTGACGAGCACAGTTTCTGGTACCTTGCCTCTCACCCCGGAGATCTGAATGAATGGTCCCGTCTTCGCCGCGAGCTGGGAAATACCCCTTCTCCCGCCAGACAACGCTTCGGCCTGACGCCGGGAAGCCGTCTGGAACGTATAGAATTGCACCGGATGGCAAAATTTGATTTTCGCAGATATCTGCGCCGTTTTACTGTAACAGAAGAAGAAATGCAGATCGATCCGGACAGTTTTGATTACATTCCATATCTTTACGGACTGAAGCATTATGGAAATCTGCTTCTGGCAGAACCGCTGGAATATACGGAAACCTCCAAAGTGGAGGAACTGGTAATCGCCATAGATACCTCCGGTTCCTGCAGCACCGTTGTGGTGCAGCAGTTTCTGGCAGAGACCTGCCGCCTGCTCACCGACAAACAAAATTTTTTCCGACGGATGAATGTGCACATTCTGCAGTGTGATTCCATGATTCAGGATCACACTTCCATCCATTCCGTGGAAGAGTGGGAGAAATATATCGCGCATATAAAAATCAGCGGAAGAGGCGGCACTGATTTTACTCCGGTATTTTCCTATACCGACCGTATGATTCGTGAGAAGAAGTTCCGCCGCCTGAAGGGACTTCTGTATTTCACGGACGGAGACGGCGTCTACCCGCAAAAAGCTCCTTCCTACGAAACCGCTTTTGTTTTCACAGACAGACGCTATCTTCAGCAACCGGTACCTGACTGGGCGGCAAAGCTCTGTCTTAATATGACTTGATACGAAAGGTAAAAAAACATGAACATACAAGAGGCAAAAAACGAGATCAAACGTACCCTGCGGGCATATACCGCCGCCGCTGACGGCATTCCCGCTATTCCCGTCACACAGCAGCGGCCGGTTTTGTTAATCGGACCTCCCGGGATCGGGAAAACGGCGATTATGAAACAGATCGCCCAGGAAGAATCCATTGGCCTGGTATCCTATACCATGACGCACCATACCCGGCAGAGCGCCATCGGTCTGCCAATGCTGAAAGAAAAAACATACGGGAACGAGACTTTTACCGTCACCGAATACACCATGAGCGAAATCGTCTCTTCCGTCTACGACTGTATGGAACGCACCGGCTGTTCCACAGGGATTCTTTTCATTGACGAAATCAACTGCGTCTCGGAAACCCTGGCTCCTGTCATGCTGCAGCTTCTGCAGAACAAAACTTTCGGTAATCACCGCATTCCGGAAGGCTGGCTGATTGTAGCCGCCGGTAATCCTCCCGAATATAATAAATCCGTCCGCGAATTTGACATCGTAACCCTGGACCGAGTCCGCCATATGGAAATCGAAGCTGATCTGACTGTCTGGAAAAAATATGCACGCAAAAAACGGATCCATCCTTCCATTCTGGCCTTTTTAAATCTTTATCCGGATTGTTTTTATATTATTAATACGGAGGAAGATTCCTGCTCTTTTGTCACTGCCAGAGGCTGGGAAGACCTGTCAAGTATTCTTTCTGCCTATGAAAAAAATGGGGATCCCGTCAGCGATGAAATGATGTCCCAGTATCTGCAGCACGAAGATACTGCCAGAAATTTTGCCCTCTTTTACCGACTGTTTCGCCATTATGCAGAAGATTTCGCCTCCGAAAAGTATTTCAGCGCCAATGCCTCCGCTCATATGCGTCAGGCCGACCCCACGGAAGCCGTTGCTGTGGCATCCATGCTGTTTTCCCGGATTGCTTCCGACACCCGTTCTTATACTGCCGGGGACAGTCTGATCAGACGGACCAGCGAACTGCTGGAACTATTCTTTGCCCAGTCAAAAGACTGTTCTTCCGGAGCATGCCGGTTGCTGGAAGAGTTTCTGCTGAAACAGCGTCAGGCCAGCCGCATTAAAGATGACAACGGCCTGCTGTCTGCAGAAGAGAGGGCGCTGGAGTACCGGACAATGAAAGAACTGGATGAAATCCTGGCCAGTGCCCGCATAGCCTCCTGCGGTACATCGGCTGAATTGGAAGCTTTCACTTCAAAGATTTTAAAACAGAAAAAAGAGGAGCTGTCACGCTCCTCCGAGAAAATTCTGGATTTCATCACAAGATCCTACGGATTACTGGAAGCCGCATCCCTGGATCTGTGCCTTACTTATTTTACAGCAGATCTTTCCGGCAATCCGGAGTGCAGCGCATTTCTGGCGGAACACTCCTGCCAGGCATTTCTGGCGCACTGCGGCGATCTGCTGCTTTTTGAAAAAGAAGAACAGATGAAGGCCTTACTTTCCTGAGGATGCCTGTCCAATACGGAATTCGTCTGTGGCAACGGCTTCCACAATGCTTTCAAAGAAAATCCCAGAGCCGATGGAATCATTTCTGAATTTTTCAATATTGACCTTGACTTTGGGACTTTCTGAAGCCCCCTGCCGTTTCGCCTTTTCCAGCACCTGCCTTTTTGTCATCTTAACTGCAAATTTCTCCGCATCTTTATACTCTTCAAACATCCGCAGCTGCCCGTCTTCATATACGGAATATCCCAAAAGCTGTGTTCCCTTATATTCAGCTTTTACTCTGGTCTGCACTTTCGTTACAATCTGACTGGCAATGGCTCCCAGTGCATTGGCTACCGGAGCATTTTCCCGGATCACTGCCCTTGTACCCAAAAGCTTTGCCACCCTGGGCAGAAATACGTGTATAGGCGCCCCCACTCCCACAATCGGCAGTTTTGTAGTGATAGCCGTGGACATCCAGACATCTTTCTTTCTGCTTTTGGCGTCATTATAAGACCACTCGATAAATTTTTCTATGCTTTCCTGACCGGTAATTTTCTCTTTTTTCGGATATTTCTGCTGAAGAAGAATGCGTACGATATTGCAGTACATCTTCTTTTCCACCAGATCGTAAACCTTATCCGGAATTTTCTCTTCCGTCTCCACCACATTCTGGGCCAGACAGGTAATGGCGCTTCTGGCTGCCTCCGGTGTATATATGGTAAAATCACCTTTCACCACCATCATATCGGTAGGCGTCAGTCCGCTCTTCATCACGATCCCTTCCTCTTCCAGACGCTCCGTATGAAGCAGATAAATATCGGTGTCCAGCTTCTCCGCCAACTCTTCTCCCATCAGCGGCTCCTCCTTCAGGGCCGCGCACAGTCTCTGTTCATCTTCCGTATATCCGGTCTTTCCTGTTATATCTTTCTGCAGCACATAAAACTCATGCAGCATCCTGGTATGGGATTTCTGCCTGGCCGCCAGCCGGTTCAGCTTTCCTGTCACCTGAGGATATTCTTTTGCCAGCAGAGAAATGGGGATCACTCTGCGGGTATCGATAAATAATTTCTCATTTTTAAACCGAACGGCGCTGTCTCCTCCAAGCCCGAAAGTATCCACATACAACCCCTTCACCATGGTTTTCCATTTCCCGATGGAAATTCCCTGGCGGGCAGTTACCGGGCGGCGTTCCCGGATGACAGCCACATCCGTGGTAGTGCCACCCATATCCACGATAATGGCATCGTCTTCATGAGCCATAACGCTTCCTCCCACCACGCTGGCCGCCGGGCCTGACAGGAGAGTCTCCACCGGACACTCTTTGGCCAGTTCTTCCGACATCAGGCTTCCGTCGCTTCGTACAATGGCGATGGGCATATGCAGATCTCTTGCTTTCATTACATTTTTTACCGCCTGAAGAAATTCCGTAATCAGCGGAATCAGACGGGCATTCAGAAGTGTACCTGCCCCCCTCTTCAGTACATCCACCTCATTAAACATATCGTAAGCCGTAGTAACAGGTATTTTCATTTCCTCTTCCAGTACCTTTTTGGCTTCTTTTTCAAACCTTCCTCCGTTGGCCTGAGGGAAAACCTGCACAACCCCTATAGCTTTGCACTGAGAAAATTCTTCCGGAATCCTTCTTTTCAGCTCTTCCCAGTCCGGATCTTTCGGTTCACGAAAAATCTTTTCCGGCTTTCCATCCAGAACCGCCAGCTGATCCATATCCCGGAAACCATAGGAAGCGTATACATCTCCCAGCTTTTCCATCATATCCGGATCTGTTCCGATCATCAGCAGTTTTGCTCTGCTTCCCTTATCCTCCACACAGGCGTTAGTCGCCAGAGTAGTGGACAGCGCCAGCATTTCCGCCTGCTTTACGTAATCCTGGTTCAGCGTATCCAGCGCAGCCGCAATTCCGATTTCCAACTCCGACTTGGTAGTTAGCGCTTTCCCGGCGCACAAAACCTCTTTTTTATCCATATCATAGACTACTGCGTCTGTATAAGTTCCCCCTGTATCAATTCCAATACCTATCATATATTTTTCCCTTTCTTCTCACAATGATGCCGCGGATTTCCAGCGCTTTACGCATTAAAACCCTGATACCATTATATTACAAAGGATTCCCGCCGTCTATGTGAAACTTAACGATAGGATACCTGAATTTTTTTCTAAAACTATAAAAATATGTGGATTTTTATATTGCAATCAGGTAAAATATTGATATAAAAAATACATATATGGAGGGTTTTTATGAGCAGATTTACATTACCAAGAGATATTTATCACGGCAAGGGAAGTCTGGCTGAACTTAAAAACTTGAAGGGAAAAAAGGCTATCCTCGTAGTTGGCGGCGGTTCCATGAAACGCCAGGGATTCCTGGATATGGCTGTGAGCTATCTGAAGGAGGCTGGTATGGAAGTTCAGCTTTTTGAAGGTGTGGAACCGGATCCATCTGTTGAAACTGTTATGAAAGGCGCTCAGGCCATGTGGGAATTTGAGCCCGACTGGATCGTATCCATGGGCGGAGGATCTCCCATCGATGCCGCGAAAGCCATGTGGGCTTTCTATGAATATCCGGACATCACTTTCGAGGATCTCTGCATCCCCTTTAATTTTCCTCAGCTGCGCACAAAAGCCAAACTGGCTGCCATTCCTTCTACCTCCGGAACAGCCACGGAAGTTACTGCATTCTCTGTTATCACAGACTATGCCAAGGGCGTAAAATATCCTCTGGCGGATTTTAATATTACCCCCGACATCGCCATCGTTGACCCGGATCTGGTAAAGGGTCTGCCCGCGAAACAGGTAGCATATACCGGTATGGACGCTCTGACCCATGCAATTGAAGCTTACGTTTCCACACTGCATGGACCGTTCACTGACCCGCTGGCGCTCCAGGCTATCGAAATGGTGCTGGATTATCTGCCTGCGTCCTACCGTGGAAATATGGATGCCAGAGAGCAGATGCATTACGCGCAGTGTCTGGCCGGAATGGCATTTTCCAACGCTCTGCTGGGTATCGTACACTCCATGGCACATAAAACCGGCGCCGCTTTCTCCACAGGACATATTACTCACGGCTGCGCCAATGCCATGTATCTGCCCTACGTTATTCGTTATAACGCGAAAGATTCCACAGCAGCAAGCCGCTATGCGGACATCGCGCGCAGAATGGGACTTGACGGCGCCAGTGAACCTGCTCTGATCAACAGCCTGTGCCGGAAAATTGATGATATGAATACGGAACTTTCCATCCCGAAAACTTTAAAAGCGTTTGGAATTAATGAAGATGAGTTCAAAGAAAAAATTGCTTCTATTTCTGAGCTGGCCGTGGGAGATGCCTGCACCGGTTCCAATCCGCGAGCCATCACCCCCGCTGAAATGGAAAAACTGTTCACCTGCATCTATTACGGTACGGAAGTAGATTTCTGAAATAGCTTTTGAAAAAGAGGATACCCCGTTCATCATGACATGGCAGGGTATCCTCCTGTTTTTCACTCTTCAAATGTTATGTACGCATCGCCTTTTAAAGCCAGATTACATTCCACTTCCACACATTTGATAATTCCAGGCAGAATGGGACATGAAACATGCACCGGAAAATTTTCCTTTGCATATTCATAAAAAGGTCCTTCCCCCGGTTTCTGAAGACAGACTTCAAAAGCATCAAAGGTATCTCCCAGCTCCTCCATCATCTTTTTGACACTGGGGCATCCTGATTTCACCTTCAGCTTCACTGTCATCTCGTCATCGGACTGTGCTTCCGCACTGGTTATAAACCCGCAGATTCCCGGATGAATTTTTACTTTTGTCATAATGAATCTTCTCCTTTCTTTCCCAAGCGTATTTTCTCCAGCTCATCCGCCATATCCTCTTCCACGTGATTAAAAAGATAATTGCGGCCGCTGTGACGTTTTTCCAGAAACTCCTGCCGGATTTCCTGGCGGATCATTTCTATTTCCTCTTCCAGCTCCCTGGCTGATATAAGTCTTCCGCCTCCTCCCCGGATAATGATCTGTTCCAGCCTGTCTGATGTGGCAACGGTAACTTCGTATTTCCTGCCAATCTCATGGACTGTTTTTTCAATGTACTGATCAGCCGTCTCCGCCTCCCGGGTATAAACCACATAAATATTATGGTATTTCAGAACTTCCTCCACGTGGCCTTCCACACGATAAGCATCAAACACCAGGATAACCGTTTCATTTCTGTATCCCTGATAGTTGCTCATAATATCCATCAGGCGGTCACGGGCGCCGTCAATGCTGACTTCAGCCAGCGCCTTTAATTCCTCCCAGGCAAAAATGATATTGTAACCGTCTACCAGCAGATATTTTTTTACCGCCTTTGGTTTTTTCATCGGCGGACTTTCTGTTCTTTTACCTGCCGGTTTTACATTCGGATACTCTGCTGTTTCGTTTTTTTTCCGTTTGCCTGGGCCGTAGGTACGCAAAAATATTTCTTCCAGTTCCTTATCCGCTGCCCGGTTTTGCTCATAAACCGTCTTGTTTTTTTTAATACGGGAGGCTCACTTTCCGGAATTTTAGTTTTTTTCAGGCAGCTTTCCACATGCATATGCTTCTTTACCTGATCCCAGCTGACAGTATAGCCGGCTCCGTGTGAACAAAATACGGAACCGGCGGGATTCTCCGTATCCTTCTCCCAGTCATAACCGATGGCATCTTTCACTTCCTCTTCATTATGACAGAGCTCATATCCGGCAGGCTCCAAAAAAATCCGTCCCCGCCCTTTTGTATAAGTATTCATCTCTGCCTGATACCCCCGGATTTCCGATGCCGGAACCCGTCCCTGCAGAAATGCTGTTTCCCCTTCTGTCACCGGCGGTTCAAAACTGCCGCTCATCCGCTGCATATCCGACATCGCTCTTCCCACCGATTCCGATGGAAGCTCCATTCGAAACTGATACCAGGGTTCCAGCAGACGGCATCTGGCCTCTTTCAGGCCCTGCCGTACCGCCCGGTAGGTAGCCTGACGGAAATCACCTCCTTCCGTATGTTTCAGATGGGCTCTTCCCCCCGCCAGAGTAATCTTCATATCTGTAATGGGCGATCCGGTCAGAACTCCCGGATGCTCCCGCTCCAGCAGGTGCGTCAGCACCAGACGCTGCCAATTCCGATCCAGCACATCCTCGCTGCAGTCTGCTCCGACAACCAGACCGCTTCCCCTCTCCCCCGGTTCCATCAGAAGATGCACTTCCGCATAATGACGCAGAGGCTCAAAATGGCCGACGCCTTCCACTGTATTTTCTATGGTCTCCTTATATACAATGTTTCCTTCATCAAATTCCGCTTCCACACCGAAACGCTCCGCAATCAGGCTTTTCAGTATTTCAATCTGCACCTCTCCCATCACCTGGGCATATATTTCTTCCAGCTGACCGTTCCAGGAAATATGCAGCTTTGGCTCCTCCTCTTCCAGAAGCTGCAGTTTCTGCAGCATCACATGGACATCGCATCCTTCCGGCAGCAGAATCCGGTAAGACAAAACGGGTTCCAGTACCGTTTTCTCACCGTCTTTCTGATTTCCCAGTCCCTGTCCCGGCCGGGTAAAGGTAAGGCCTGTAACTGCACATACTGTACCTGCCGCCGCTTCTTTTACCGTTTCATATCGGTTTCCGGAATAAAGCCTGATCTGATCCGCTTTTTCCCGGATACCGTCACGCTCCAGCACAGACTTTACTTTCAGACTGCCTCCGGTAATTTTCATATGGGTCAGCCGGCTGCCCTGCTCATCTCTGGATATTTTAAAAACAAGAGCTCCAAACTCCCCTTCATACTGCGGAATCTTTGCATACCGTTCCAGACCATCCAGCAATTCCTTTACGCCCTGATGTTTCAAAGCCGATCCGAAATAACAGGGGAACACTTTACGTTCTTTAATGAGCAGGCGGATATCCTCTTCTTTTATCTGTCCTGTTTCCAGATAGTCTTCCATGATCCTTTCATCGCACATGGCCAGATTTTCCTGCCGGTCCTCCGGATTCTGATCTTCCCCGAAATCCACACAGCAGTCGCTGAATCCCCTTTTCAGCATATTTAATATCTGCTCCCGGTCGGTACCTTCCTGATCCATCTTATTAATGAACAAAAATACCGGAATCCCGTATCGTTCCAACAATTTCCACAGTGTCGCCGTATGCCCCTGAATGCCGTCCGAACCATTGATCACAAGGATACCGTAGTCCAGCACAGAAAGCGTCCGTTCCATTTCCGCCGAAAAATCCACATGCCCCGGCGTATCCAACAGGGTTATCTCCAGACTGTTCCATGTAAACCTGGCCTGTTTGGAAAATATGGTAATTCCTCGGCTTTTCTCCAAATCATGAGTATCCAGAAAAGCATCTTTATGATCCACGCGGCCTGCTTTTCGTATGCTGCCGCTTAAATAGAGAAAACTTTCCGCCAATGTGGTTTTGCCCGCGTCCACATGAGCCAGAATACCCACGCATATCTGTTTTTTATCTCCAGACGTATTTTCCATGAAAATACCCCTTTCTGTTCTATAATTACGTCTTTCTAATCATAGCACAGAAAGGGGTATAAGTCGATAACAGACCTTAAAACCTCTTGATCTTTCTTGTCGTTGTTTTTTCAAATTCCCGTTCCCTGACGACCAGGCTGTAAATCTTTTTCTGAGGAGCCGCCTCCCTGTTATACGCATCAATTACTTCCTGCAGGGCTCCCGGTACATCCTTGATTCTTTTCTTTTTTACGTAATCCTGATCCGGATAAATTTCCGCTTCAATGACTCCGTTTTTTTCCCGAACCAGAACTTCTCCCACCAGACGGTTAATACCCAGCGCATTCTCCAGCTCCTCCGGAGAAACATTTTCTCCATTTTTTGTGATAATCAGATTCTTTTTCCGTCCGGTCAGATAGACAAATCCATCCGGATCCACATATCCCAGATCTCCGGTTTTCAGCCAGCCGTCCTCCAGTGTTTCCGCCGTCTCCTCCGGCATCTTATAGTATCCCTGCATGACGCTGCTGCCTTTCACCCACAGTTCTCCGTCAACCGTCTTCGCCTGGCAGTTTGGAACCAGCTGTCCTACGGAGTCTTTGCGGATATTCCAGCTCTGAGAAATACTGATCACAGGCGAGCACTCCGTCATTCCGTAGCCCTGCTGAATGGTGATGCCGTATTTCTGAAACATATCGATATAAGAGGGATCCAGATAGGCTCCTCCGCTTCATATGGTATGAAACTGTTTTCCAAATACCTGGTTTTTTACAAGTTTGGCCGGAAGCATAGACGCCTCCTCCAGCTTTTTCGCCATGGTTTCAATCATCAGCGGAACCATCAGGATCATCTCCGGCTTGAAAAGTTTAATATTTTTTGCCACGCGCATCAGAGAATCATTGATACAGATAACGGCAGCCAGAGAAATTCCTTTCAGTATATCCATACTCAGACAGTACGCGTGATGTATGGGAAGCACACTTAAAATGACAATGCGTTCCGGAATTTTCATATCCAGGCAGGTTGCGTTTTCCGCCACATTCCGATGAGTGAGCATGACCCCTTTGCTCTTTCCCGTCGTTCCCGATGTAAACATAATCGTACACAGCTGATCCGGCTTTGGCATATAGTCAAAGGATCCCCTGTGTTCTTCCAGCAGTTTTTCAAAACTGTACGCCTGGTCACTGTGTTCCTGCTGCTGCATGGAGAGCATGATTTTAAGCCCGGGGCACCGTTCTTTCGCAAGAGCCGCTACATCTTTTCGCACTTCATCATAAACCAGAACTGTGGAATCAGACCGGACAATCAAATCACACACGTCTTCCGCCGGGAGATTGACATCCAGGGGAACAATGACACTCCCGCCGTTGACCGTACCGAAATACGTTACAAGCCAAAGATAGGAGGTCACGCCGATAACAGCAATATGGTTCCCCTGTTCCCCCATATCCCTGAGTACGCAGGAAAAACTTTCGCTGTCCTGTCTCAGCTGAGTATAGGATTTTGATTCTATTTCATTTTTACTTTTTTTATAGCGAACCGCATCTTCCGGTCCATATTTCCGCTCTGTATTTACCAGGATCTCACGGACAGTACTCAAAAGCATATTGTATCATTTCATCCTTTCTCCATATCGGAAACTAATTTTCGGAAACCAGTTTTTCCAGATAGTTCATGGCTTCCTGAACTGTACGGATATTGACGGCTTCCGTTTGCTCCACTTCTACGTCAAACTCGTCTTCAATCTCTCCCAGCATACTCATAAAATCAAAGGAGGTAAAACCCAGATCTTCCATGAAACGGGACTCCGGATGAACATTTTCCGGTTCGACCTCCACATAGTTACAGATAATTTTGACTAATTTTTCAAACATGTTCTTTCTCCTCTTCCCTCTATACCAGCTTTATAACTTCTCCAATCGTCAGATCAGGATTCTCCGCTCCTTTGAACATAATCTTACACAGATAATAATACAGATATTCCAGTTCTTCTCTGGATACCGCCTTAATCTGATGCTCAAAATTGAAATCCAGCCCGTTGTCTTCCGGCCGGTGCATAACTGTCAGATACATTCCCTGAGGGCAGCTTCCGTTTGGATACCATTTGGTCTTATACCGGATATCTCCCAGCTGAGTCAGACCGTTCTCCTGCAGCGTCATGGGCTGATAAGTCAGAGACATCGGCTCATAGGTCAGACCGGCATGGGGCTGAGGATATGTCTGGGAACGGTACGCAAAGTATGCCGTTGGATCGTAATTTGCATGGCGGAAAATTTCATTCTGCTTATCCCTGATGGCATAAACTCCATCGATGAACTTCATATCTTCTGAAAAGATTGTCCGGATTGGGAAAGAATGAATCCTGGTTCCTCCGGATTTTTTCTCTTTCAGCGTAGCCCGTCTTGCAATGGCGTTATTGATAGATACATCCTCAAAACCATTCATTTTCTGGAAATAGGTACGCAGTCCCATGAGAAGCAGGCATGCCAGGGAAACGTGGTATGTTTCACAGAAATCCATCAGACGCCTGGTAGGCTCAGCTTCCAGATGGAAGATGTCCAGTGCGGATTTCGTATCATCGGATGCGTTAAAGGCTGTCCGCAGTCCGGGATTTTTAAACATGGACCGAGCAGCCTCCAGTTTATCTCTGCCATGGAGACCATTATAAACCGGTTCCCCTTTTTCAATCTCTTTCTGGAAAAATTCAATATCTCTTAACTGGGCTTTGCTTCCAGCCTCATATGTCAAATCTTTCTGAAGCTGGTCAATGTAGGAAGCCATTTCCTTCGGATAAGGAACTCCTTCGTATTTCTCATTGCAGTACAGCTCTATGATATCCTTCAGAAAACAGATCAGGGACTGTGCGTCCATAATCATATGGTGCCCCAGAAAATAAATCCCGTTGAAGCCATCCGGCATCTTAATCATAACAACTCTTGACATGGGAGAATCGCACATCTTAAAAGGCACTGTGGTCCACTGCTGCATGACCGTCTCCGCCTCTTCCATGGTACCATTGGAAAAATCCACGAACTCAATCTCTTTTTCCTCCGGTTCCACGATATACTGATAGTAGTTTCCTGCTTTATCTTTGGCAAAACGTATCCGCATACCCTCACTTCTGGCATAAGCCTTATTGATGGATCTGGCCAGCAGATCCCAGTCCAGATCCACTTCTATAGTCAGGCTTGTCCCAATATTCAGCACCGCCGCCGTTGGACAGAAGGGCAGATAATAAAGATGGAACTTCTGGGCTACTGTCAGCGGATAAACTTTATGTCCTTTTCTTGTTTTCATCATTTCATTATTCCTCCGATAAATGAATCAAGGGCCTCTTCATAAGCTTTCATATCCTTATAGTAACTCTCCCCATGACCCGCGCCTTTTACAATCAGCCTGGTCTTCGGCGCCGCGCAGTTTTTATAAATCTCCTCGCACATCCAACAGGGAACAAAAATATCTTCCGCTCCATGGATAAACAGGAACGGAACCCTGGCTTTTCTCACTTCCCGCGCGGCATTGCAGTCATCCAGACCATAGCCCGCATTTTTCCGGTTAATCCTATCCGCAATCTGAATCATCGGAAAAGCCGGCAGATGATACATGCTGTGAAGCACATGGGTAAACACCTCTTTCGCGGAGGTAAACGCGCAGTCGGATACAACGCCTTTCACCTGACGCGGAAGGTTCAGACCGCTCATCATGCATACAGTGGCTCCTCCCATGGAATTGCCATGGAGCAATATCTGTGCATTCTCTCCGATTTCATCGATCATCCATTTCACCCATTCCATTCCATCCAGCCGGTCCATGGTGCCAAACCCAATATATGTTCCCTCACTTTCGCCATGGGCCCTCTCATCGATCATCAGCATCCGGAATCCATGTTTCAGGTAATACCAGGAAAGACTGCCGTAATCATTCAAACCCCTGCTGGTATACCCGTGGAAACAGATCACTGCTTTCGCGCCTTCCTCTCCTCTGAAATAAGTGCCGTGCAGCTTCAGGCCGTCCCGGGAAGTGATCCATACATCTTCATGAGGCTGTTTCATCATCCATTCCCGTCTCTTCTGCATAAGAGGCAGATATCTTTCCCAGTCTACTCCGGACATCTTCATCGTCCGCTCCACTTTGGCGTTGTACCGTTTCATGGTTCTGCGGTAGAAATACGCGGTTCCGCCCGCCTCAGCAGCGGCAGCGGCGCCCAGCAGCAACGCTGCCCCCTTCAGAATTTTACTCATTTTTCTTCACCTGCTTTTTGGCAGCAACCAGCTCCTTCAGTCTTAACGCTTTATCAATATTACCGTCCACTTTCAGCTTGCCCAGAGTGAAAGCAAGGATGGGATCCGTTTTCCCATCGGCAATATTAAACAGAGTCTCGGCAGAACAGGTAAACATGGCGTCCCTGTCAAAGTATTCGTAAGGTTCCACATACAGCCGTCCTTCTTTCACCTCAACATAAAAAATTCCTTCCGCTTCACCGGTAATGTTAAACTGATACGCCAGATGTTCCTGAATATCACTCACATCCGCTCCCATCAGCATCCCTTTTACTTTCGAAAACATATCCGCGTATGTCATAAAATCCTCCTTTTCGACCTGATCTTTCATTTTTCGACCGTCGGTCATATTTTATTTACTGTTAGATTATCACCTTTTCGGCCAACGGTCAATTAGCGTTACTCTCAAAATACACGTAAAATTTTTTATTTTTTGTGCACTTTTATAGTTGGCTCTTTCCCGATATTTGTGCTAATATAATTTAATATTTATAAGTAGAAAAGGTGGTATACATGCCGAAACAGCTGAAATATGACCGTATCCTGGATGCGCTCCAGGAATTACTGAAAGACCAGAAATTGCAGGCCATCTCCGTCAGTGAGATTGCGCATACCGCCGGAATCGGCAAAGGAAGCATCTATTATTACTTTCCTTCCAAAGATGCAATTCTGGATGCGCTGGTAGAACGAAATTATGAAAAGCCTCTGCAGACGGCAAAGGATCTGGCCAACCAGACGGATATCTCGCCTTTTACACGGATGGCCATGATTTTCCAGGCCTGCCGGAATTCCTCTTCCGAGTTTCATAAATCAGAAGACCGGAGGACTCCGGATACCCAGGAAAATTCCTTTCTCCGTCAAAAATATATCAATCATATTATCACCGAACTGAAACCTGTTCTGGCGGAAATCATACGTCAGGGTATTCAGGCGGGGGAGATCCATTTTGATGATCCGGAATCCCTGGCGGAGATCGTATTGATCGTTCTTACTGTAAAAATCGACAACACTTTGATCCCTTCCACGAAAGAAGAGATAGAAAACACAATCAGCGGACTGATCTCCCTGCTGGAAAAGGGAACCGGCAACCCGCCAGGATCGCTGAATTTTCTGAAAAGCCAGCTTCCCTGACAAATCAGGTACGGACTCTGCATTTTCAGAATCTGTACCTGTGATAACCGACTGCCAGAATCATGAGCATAAGAATCCAGCTGACATCGTAGCTGGCATAAATTATCCGCATATCAAAGCACACCGGCAGAAGCAGCCCGCACCATGCGACTCTGAATATACAGTAGGAAATCAGAGACGCAGTCATTGGATACCCCGTCTTTCCCAATCCCCGGATTCCTCCGATATATACCTGATTAACGCCATACAGCCAGTAAAAGGGGAATATGCAGATCACCGCTTCCCGTCCATTGCAGAGAACCTGAGGATCTGCCGTAAAGCATTTAAGGAGCGGTTCCGCAAAACAAAGTCCCAGCATACTCAGCAGCAAAGTACCTCCAGCTACAACTCCCATGCTTATTTTCATTCCCTTCCGAATTCTGTCATGCTTTCCGGCTCCCAGATTCTGTCCCACAAAACCGGTAACTGCCATACCAAAAGAAAAGGCCGGATAATAAAGAAATCCCTCAATTTTCGAAAACACTGTCATTCCTGCCATAGCTGCTGAACCGAAAGAATTAATGCTGCTCTGCAGAATCAGGGAGGAAATGCTCATAAATACCGCCTGCATACCTGACGGAATACCGAGCCGGAACATTTCTCCTCCCACTTTGACGCTGCCTCCGGGAATGCTCCATCGGAAGCAGTAACGAGAATCCAGCCGGCTAAGTTTCCAAAGTACACACAGGGCCAGAACCCATTGAGAAAAAGCTGTTGCACAGGCTGCCCCCTCTATTCCCATGTGGAAAACAGCTACCAATATGAGATCCAGTATCAGATTTAGAAGAACAGAACTTCCAAGATACCAAAGGGGTGTTTTCGTATTTCCCAGAGAACGCAGTATGGCCGTTCCGATATTATAAAGAAGCTGAGGCACCATTCCCCAGAAACAGATGACAAGATACTTCTTTGCCAGATCCTGCACTTCCGGAGGTGTATGTAAAGCCTTCAGCAGCAGAGGTGCAGAACACACTCCGGCTCCGGTCAGAATAATCCCGGCTATTATACATAAAAATACAGCTGTGACAACGGTTTCCTTCAGTTTCTCATAATATTCTCCTCCAAAAAGACGCGAGGTCATAACACTGATTCCTGTAGAAATGCCGATAAAAAAGTTGACGATGACAGAGAGCAGAAGCCCTGCTGTACCTGTTGCCGCCAAAGCTTCGGCTCCCACATAATGGCCGATAATAACACCATCAATCACATTATAAAACTGCTGAAGAATCTGTGACAGAAAAACCGGCACTGTGTAACGTACCAGAATGTTCAGAATATTTCCCTGCGTCATTCTTATTTCCCCTGCCGCCGCTGTATGATGATACATAAAAACACCTCCCGATCTATAATATCATGGAGGTGTCCGCCCGGAATATTCCGGTATTTTTATGTATATGATATAACATTTTCTTATATCATATTTCTGACAAAACTCAGAAATTCTTCTGCGCGACCATTGGGGAGACTGTTACTTTGCCGGATAAACCCAAAGGCTACCTTTTCCTCATATCCGCGAATGGGAATTCTGGCAAATTCTCCTTCATAGGAAACATTCCAATAACTTCCCAGATTACAGAAACCGGTATTTCTCAAAAGCTGCATCATGGCATGATCGCTGTTTGTAATCACCGCCCGTTCCATAACCTTTCCCCGTTTTCCCGGCGGCAGCATTTTTTCCAGCATATCACTCAAGGCGAAGTAATCATCTTCCAGCTGTACAAATCGCAGATCTTCCAGATCCTGAGGCGTCACATACTCCGTTCCATACAGGGGATGTCGTGGACCGACATACAGCACTATATCCGACAAAAGAAGCTGCACAAACTCCAGCCGTTTCCGATCCAGCATATGGGAAAGGGCAGACCGTTTGTTTTCTGCTGCAAACAGAAAACCCAGCTCATATTTCTGTTCCGACACCAGGGAAATCATTTTCTCAATGCCGCATTCCGTATATATAATCTGAATATCATCCTTTTCCCTTGCCGCTGCATACCGTGACAGCAGAACTGCCATGGTACTGCTAGGATTTGTGGCAATTTTAAGAACAGTTCTCTTGCTTCTTCCCGCTGACGAAGTGATTAAGTTCACATTTTTCAGGATATTGACCGCGTACTCATAGATTTCTTTTCCCTCTTCCGTCAGCTCTACGCCCTTGGATCTGCGCAGAAACAGCTTCACTCCCAGTTCCTGCTCCAATGAACGGATTACCATACTGACATGAGGCTGAGTCGTATAGAGAATCTCCGCTGCCCTGGTCAGAGATTTCTGCCGGGCGCATACCTGAAAATACTGCAGTTGTCTAATATCCATTTCATTCTCTTCCAATCATCTTTTTTCCATAACAGCTTCCACAGCATCAATGACACTGCGGATATGATACTCCAGAACATACACAATACTCCCATATTCCGGATACTTTATCCGTGCCGCCGCTGCCAGCGGAAGTACGTGGATTCTGGTTTCTTCTATGTAATTCTTTAATCTCTTCCTCGAAAACGCTTCCGCCATGGTGGACACATTGCTGCAGCGGTCCAACAGTTTCACAATTAGTGCAATTCTATTTTCTTTGATTGTTTCCATATACTGTGCCCTGGCCTTTTTTCTGTCAGCCTCTTCCGGTATTTTGCAGGTCAGATATGATACCGCTTCCCTGACCGCTTCGCCTGCCGGAAGCTCGGAGGGTGTCACGTCACACTCTTCACAGACATCATGGAGCAACGCTGCTGCCAGTATCTCATCCTCCGTAATTCCCAGGGCCAGACCATGACATACCATTCCCATGGGATGAATAATATAGGGAGCCCGTTTTGGCCCGCTCCTTATCTGATTTTTATGCTTTTCCCTGGCGAAATCCAGTGCGGCCAGCGTCTGTTCTTTGCCGTTCCTTCCACTGTACTCCTTTATATAACGGTACATCGCTTCTTCGTCAAACCACTCTGTCATCCCGCTTCCTCCCGCGAATCATCAGCATCATCGGTCTTCTCATCTCATCTTTCATTCCAGGAATTTCTGCCATTTTCGGAGAGGGCATAGCCTCTTCTACAGCTTCCAGGCAAAATCCGGCGTTTAAAAGCCCCATCAGAATCTGTGTCAGCGTATGGTGCTGTTTTGTCATTTCCTGACCAAGGAATCGAACCCTGCGTGCTCCCGGATAGAAATAGTTATCCACCGGCCAGTACAGCAGACACCCCTGAGCATCGGCAATCCACTCCTGATTTATACCGGATGTGAATACCGGATGTTCTATATTCAGTAAAAAAATCCCCTCACGGCACAGCGTTCTGTGTACTTTTCTGAAGATATCGTCCAGATCCTCTATATAATGCAGTACCAGATTGGAAATCACACATTCAAAACCATTTTCCGGATAATCAAATGCTTCCAGACTACAGACCTTATAGGTTATCTCCGGAGTCAGATTCCGTTTCACTGCCTCCTCAATCATTTTTCTGCTGGCATCAATTCCTATTACTGACCGGGCTCCCGCATCAACTGCATATTTGCAATGCCAGCCGTATCCGCATCCCAGATCCAGCACCCGCTTTCCCTTCAAACTGGGAAACATTTTTTTCAGCTGATGCCATTCTCCCGCTCCTGACAGACCCCTCCGACTCCGATCCATATCCGCATATCGTTTAAAAAATTCCTCCTGGTCATAAACAGCGGCCATTTTCACCTTCCCCCTGTACATCTTTTTTATCATTATAGCACGAACTTGTTGAAAACGCCCGGAAAATCCAATATAATAAGGCTTGGAAATAAAAAACGATTACAGGGGAAGCAAAATACGGACAGGGAGGTTATTTATGAAACAAGTTCAGGAAATTATACATGTAATCCCGGAAGAACGGGAGGCTTATCTTCAGCAGCATTTACATCCATCCGAGAAGATCGCGCAGATCCTCTGGATTCATGGAATCCGCAATCAGATGTATTACAGTCTGAATGATTTGATTCTGATGAGCTTTGAATATGTGGGGAAAGAATTTCACAAAGATATGGACGCTATTGCAGCATATCCTGAGATGAAGAATTATCTGGTACAGACAAGAAGAAAAAACGTACCTCAGGACAAGCTGGAAACTACCAACTGGTGGGCGCCTTTAAAGATCCTCGGCAGCACACTTACAGAAAGTCCCATGCCCTCCGATGAA
The DNA here is from genome assembly GCA_050944415.1 of Ruminococcus sp. Classification (GTDB taxonomy): domain Bacteria; phylum Bacillota; class Clostridia; order Lachnospirales; family Lachnospiraceae; genus Ruminococcus_G. Next base: position 32,202 of record JBMNRA010000012.1, on the reverse strand, counting down.
GAAGAAGGCATGACCTTGGAAGAACAGTATCGTTCCATGCTGAGCGGTTATATGGTAGATGGCAATGTAAATTCCGATATTTCTTATGACGAAGATGACTGGAGCGAATCCATTCATATCTGATTATTTTTCTGAACCTGGCGATGCGGAAACCCATTCTGCATCGCCAGGCCATTTTTTATATATTCAGATTGTCACGGTGCATCGTATAAATATAGGCATCCTCCAGAGTCGCCTCGCAGGGAATACATTCTTCTTCCGGTTTCACATCACTGAGCAGTTTGATCTGCATCCCCTTTTCCGTAAACTGCCGGGAAGTGACGCGGTACTTTTTTGCCAGTCCGGCGGCTTCTCTTTCATCCTCCGTTCGACAGAGCCAGACCCGGCCTTTTGCCTGTTCCAGCAGTCCGACGGTGCTTCCCGAATACAGAAATCTCCCCCTTTTCATTACGGAAAGCTGACTGCATACGGCAGCCAGATCCTCCACCACATGAGTGGAAAAAAGCACGGTCCGCCCTTTGGAAAAATCCACCAGAAGATTGCGGATACGAATTCTCTCCTCCGGATCCAGTCCCGTCGTGGGCTCATCCACGATCAGGAACTCCGGTTCCGTCAGAAGAGCCTGAATCAGCCCCACCCGCCGCTTCATTCCGCCTGAAAGCTGCCGCATTTTCTTTTTTCTGTGAGGAATAAGACTGGTTTTTTCCAGATAATATTCGATCCGGCCGCGGCACTCCCGGATTCCGATACCGGAAAGTTCTCCCAGATATTCCAGGCATTCCTGAATGGTCAGTGTGGGATACAGGTTAATTTCCTGCGGAAGATAACCGATTTTTTTCTGAATCTTTTCATAATTCTTTTCCTCATATGGAATACCATCCAGCAACACTGAGCCGCCTGACGGCTTTAGCACAGTAGTCAAAACCCGCATCAGCGTGGTTTTTCCCGCCCCGTTTTCTCCCAGAAGCCCGTAGATTCCATGAGGAATCACGCATTCCGCATGATCCAGCGCTGTCACGCCGTTTTTAAAAGTTACTGTCAGATCTTTCATCTCTATTGCCATAATCTTCACCCTCTCTTCTTTATCAGAATCGGATTGACCAGCAGCAGTACGATTCCCGCACCTGTTCCCAGAATTTTTCCGGGAAGCCAGCTCACGTCCCCGATATCTCCTATGTTCCGGAACGAAAAAGAAAACACATTCCAATGGCCGAAAATCTTTTCACCCACGGTAGAGAACAGGATGCTCCACATCAGAAAGGAAAGACCGATTCCTGCCCACATATTGCGGGAGAGAATAGAAAGGGCATTGGACAACGCTCCCCAGAACAAAATCGTTCCTGCTGAGCAAAACGCATATATTCCCAGCAAAACCAGGGCTTCTCTGTCCGATGCGCAAAGCGGTCTCTGCCAGTGAAACAGGCCGTATCCCATCAGAGAAAGCAGAAACAGACAGAAAGTTTCCGCAAGGAAACGTCTTCTCATCGCCCCGCTCACCCGTTCGGGCAGCGCAAGGCGGAGGACTTCATTGCGTCCGCTGGAAATCTCTGTCAGGTAAGTATCCGCACAGAATACCAGGGCCAGCAGTCCCATGGGAGGTTCCAGCGCCGCCCCGATTTCCGATTCATACACCACGCCCCGTATCATACTTAAAATTACGGTAAACGCCAGCGCATACAGAATTTTATAAGCCGGCATACAGATTTTCACATCTTTTTTCAACTGTATCTCCTCCTTTTCCAGATACGGATTCCTGCACCCAACAGGATCACTGAGGCCGCCAGCAGTCCTGCCTGATTCCATATCACCATCGACGGCGGAGCCGTATCGAAAAAAGCTCCCGGGAAACGCACCATAACAGCCAGCGGTCTTCCGCTGTATACATATTCCCCCTGTGCGTTTACACTTCCCATGTTGGAATAAATTACATAAAGGATCAGAAGGGGCACCGCCGGAAGAGGATTCCTGAAAACCATCGCGATAAAGGTATATACCGCCACAATCATTACCAGATTCGGCAGTATATACACGGCGGAAGCATACAGAAAATCCAGAACAGAAACGGCAAATCCCGACCTTTGAGCCGTAAGCGCGCACAGAACAAAAAAAACAGCCGTAAGAATCGCCAGAACAAAAAACAGTATCAGAAGACCTCCGGCCGCCTTGCCCAGAATATACTGTCTTGCTTCTATCGGCTTCGTATGCAGCAGTTCATACGTATTCTTTCTGGTATCCCACAGATACAGAAAAGCCAGAATAACCGACGCGAAAAAGATCAGATATAGCCCTGCAAAATCGGCAAATTTTCGTGAAAAATACCAGGAGAACCGATGCTTTGCCATCTCACGGTCCAGATAAGCATTGACCTCCCTGGCTGTTCCCTGATAATATGCACAGTCCTCATAGGTATACTCCGTGTTGTAATACTGATACTTTTCCTCCAGATACCGGCAGGCTTCCTCAATGTCCATATCCGCCGTCTTCCGGATCACGTCCTCCGCCCGGTCTTCTGAAAGGCCGAAATACGATATCAGTGTATCTCTGATTTCTTCTTCCCAGAGTCTTCTCTGTTTTTCAGGCGTCGCCGGTATCCAGCCCTCCGATACGTAAGCATCAATTCTGGAGGAATCCCGAAACGCTTCTATTTCCTGATCAGAATGAAAATACCGGATATTCAGATAAGGCTCCAGCGTCTGATACACACCGGCCAGCACCAGAACCATGCCAATCCACAGCAGCGGATTTTTCAGATAATCTTTCCATACATTTTTGATTATCCCTCTCATGCTGCCATCACCTCTCTTTCCGGTTACAGAATAAGAGTAAAATGACAACAAAAAAACAACAAAAGCAGTGATCAGATTTCCTGAAACACTGCTTTTACTGCCGCTCCCCTGTCCGCCTTATTTTCGATGGAGAGGCGGCCTCCATGTTTTTCACAGTACAGTCTGCAAAGATAGATGCCCAGTCCGGCATGTTTCAGACTGTCTTTCATATTTTTGCTGTAAAAAGGTCTGGAAACCTGTTCCAGCGATTCTGTAAAGCCCTCGCCATCATCAGCCACAAAAATTTCCAGTCTTCCTCTCTGCGCGGAAAGGCTGACCCGGATCTCTTCTTTCGCGTACCGAAGAGCATTTTCTATCAGATTTTCTGTCACCTCCATGATGACTTCCCGGTCCCCCTGAAATACGTTAGTTTCATCTTCCACCTGAACCAGACACCGTTTCTCTCTTCCCAGAATCTGTATTTCTTTTTCAATATCATTTTTCAGCTCGCCAATAGAAAAAGAATTTTTTATCAGTTCCCGTTTTTCCACGCTGCCCAGTTTCTGCATCTTTTGCACGAAACGGTCCATTCTTCTGATCTGTCTTTCTTCCTCCCGGAGGATTTCCATTACCTGCTCCCGATTAAAGACGCCGTTTTCCAGAAACTCCAGAAGCATCTCATGATACCCCCTCATTACTGACAGCGGTGAACGGATATCATGGGCAATGGCAGAACGCAGCACTTTTTCTTCCTCCACCGTTCTCCACAGTTTCCGGTTGTTATATTCCAGCTGTTCTCTCATAGCTTCAAACTCCCGGCACAAACGGCCCATTTCATCCTTGCGGTCATAGGAAATATGAAAATCCAGCTCTTCCTTTCCGATCTTCTTCGCCGCTGTCTCCAGCTTTTCCAGAGGTGTTTTCAGCTTATGGCGGTAAAAAAGAAGAACCGCCGCCCCGCTGCCTGCAATGGACGCCAGCAGTACCGTATAGGTCTGAAGGAAATCACAGGTTTCTGAAATCCGTATATCGGCAGCGCTCATCACCTCCCGGGACGGCCGGGCAGGCAAGGCCAGATATTCTCCATTCTGACGGTTTACCGCCGCCCGGTAAGCATCCATATCGGCGTACTTCATCCAGACCTCTTCCTGAATCTTATCTGCCGCGGCTATGATTGCCGCTGACAAAATGAAACTTAACACCAGGCTTACAGCCAGATACAGAAAAATCGTTTTCCGCAGCGATAAATTTTTTATTTTTTCCATCGATATCCCATTCCCCATACCGTTTCAATATATTCCCTATCGGTAATTCTCTGCATTTTCCCGCGTATTCTCCGGATCAGCTCTGTGACTACCCGGCTGTCACCCTCCGCGTCATATCCCCTGACCCTCTCATAAATTCTCTCTCTGTCAAAGACCTGACCGGGATGCATGGACAGAAATTCCACAATTTCATATTCCGTTCTGGTCAGTTCCAACGGCTGTTGGAGGATCCATACCTGTCTGGCAGAATAATCCAGATATACCTCTCCCGACATCCGCCAGGTCTTTTGATCCCGGTGCCGCTCCTCCCGCTTCAGGTGAGCGGCAACTCTGGCTTCCAGCTCTTTCAGGCTGAAAGGTTTCAGAATATAATCGTCCCCTCCGGCCATCAGACCATTGACCCGGTCTTCTTCCTCCACCCTTGCTGTCAGGAAAAGAACGGGACAGGAAATCTTTTCCCGGATTCTGCCGAGAACCTCCATCCCATCCATGAAAGGCATATTAATATCCAGGAGAACCAGATCCGGCTCCTCCTTTATTTTTTCCAAAGCCTCCAGACCGTCTCCGGCGGTCAGCACTTCATACTGTTTTAATTTAAAATAACCGGACAGCATCTTTACCAGATCCCGGTCATCATCTACAATTAAGAGTCTATATGGCAGCATTTCTCTCCTCACTCTCCCCTGCGCTGTTTTACGATAAAAAACATCATTACCCCAAAAAGCAGAAAAGCAATTCCCAGGCAGGGAAAATAAATATTCCGGGACAGTATGCCAACCGCCGGATGGCTCATGATGCACAGAACAACTGCTGACAGAAACAGTATTCCGCTGAATATCACATAAAAGAACGTTCTGTTTTCCTGAACTTCCCATGCCCTTTCCCGATATCTTCTCTGCTCCAGAGCCAGCAGCAGCTCTTCCTCCCGGTCATACCCCTTCGCCATAAGAATGGTTTTTCTCACGTTCTGTCCTCCGGGCAGGCAGACCCGGCATATCAGGGCATAATCACAGGAATTTTCCTTTATGTTCTCCACGGAAATAATCTGGGACGCCACCATGGAAAGATCCCATTTATGATTTACATAATCTTTGATTCTGTCAATCTGTTTTTCCGTGTCCGCCGCCATCTTCACAAACCCGGCAATCCCATGACCGCCTTTTACATATTCTCCTGCATCCAGAAAAAACATTCTTCCTTCATCATCCTGGACAAAAAAAGAGGCCTCCTGCCGGGATTTCCTCCCTGCTCTTAACGCCAGGCAAAGGAGCAGCGCTGTTATCAGCACACAGGCAGCGGCAGATATGATTTCTTTTCGTTCTTCAAAATAAAACATCAGAAAAACACTGCCGCCGACCAGTGCAGCGGCCAGCATCACAATACACAGTATTCTGCCTGTCATGCGAAGGGCATAATGACTGCTTCCCTTCGTTTCCAGCTTTCCCCACACTTTCATTCTGCTCTTCTCTCCCTGCTCTATTTTATTTCAGCAGCAGAGCCAGCAGATCCGCCGCAAACAACACTGCCATAACACCTGTCACTGCCGCAAAAACTTTTTCAGGCATCTTCTTCACCAGCCTGACAAACAAAGGCTGCAGCAGATACAGAAATATCATCCCGCCTATTCCGAAACGAATACTGGGATTCAGAGCAATTCTGCCCTGAAAATTAAAGGCAAACCTCTCATAATTCCACAGCCATTCTCCTGTGGCAAATTCCATAATATAGCTTCCGATCAGTTCCACAACCGTAGTGATGACAACAATCCCTAAAAATACCAGCACCGGTGTAATCAGAACTTTCCCCGCATAGATACGCTTCCGCTGCAGTTTCCCAAGCAAAAGCAGAAGAATCAGCGCGCCGGTTCCGTAAATGATACAGTACGGACCGAATAAGACGCCCCGGTTGGAAAAGCCCCACCGGTAAACCGCAACTTCCAGAAAAACTTCATAAAGCCATCCCAGAATTGAATACAACATAAAATAGAAAAAATATTCCTGTATTTTTTTCATCTTTTTAAAAACTCCAGCACCTTCCTGTTAAATTCTTCCGGATGTTTTGCGGCGATAAAATGATCGCCCTCCATGATCACAAGTTCGGAATGAGGGATCTTTTCCGCAATCAACTTCGTATGTTTTTCTTTTATCATATCCTTTGTTCCCGCAATTACCAGAGTTTCTGCCTGTATGGCAGCAAGTTCTTCCTCAGGAACATTCGGATCGTTTACCATCAGGCCAAGCATCTGCGCGTTTTTCCTGGCAGAAGAACTTCTCCGGGCAAAAAGAGTGGCTGTCCGGTATCCGATTTCAATGGGGATCTGAATGCTTCGCTTCACCCCGCCGGCATTGAGATTGGCCCCGTTCAGTATCAGTTTATCCACACGCTCTGGATACCGAACCGCAAACACCATGGCTATATTCCCTCCATCGGAAAATCCCAGAAGATGGGCTTTTTCAATGTGATGAGCGTCCATGAATCCCCGAAGATCCTCCGCAAACTGCCGGATCGTAAAAGGCTTCTTTCCCCGCGGCGTTCTGCCATGGCCCCTTGTATCAACGGCATATACGTGATACTGCCGGGAAAACACTTCGATCTGGTTTTGAAAATATTCACTGCTCTCCCCGTTTCCATGGAGCAAAATCAACGGTTCTCCCTGTCCCTTTTCTATGTAATAATGTCTGATATCCACAAATTACTCCTCCGGTTCATTTTACTTCAATCATATCACAGAACATACGCCCTGCCTACTAAAAAACACTGATCAGCCAGATCAGGTAAGAATCCCTAAACCCTTCCCAGAACGTATCTGCTCTATTAAACTGTTTCAGAATAAAAGCAAAAGCGAACACGAAAACTGCCAGGGCGGTTCCTTTCCGAATGATGTCCGCCCTGGTAAAACGTTGTTCTCTTTTCTCAATCAAACCTAATTCAATACAATTGTGAATAACAGGATTCCGCCTTACTTTCTGCCCACTAACATCCGTGATTCGCCAAGCATCATCATAGCCGCCCGGCGGCGTGAGCCAAATACCTCTTTTGCGGTGTCAATGAGGCGCACTTCCTCATATCCCATATCCCGGAGTTTTTGAGCAAACACCTCCATATCCCCGTACATTCCCGGCTTCATCGCATCGTTGAGAGCAAAGACGCCGCCCTTTTTCAGCACCCGCAGGGTCTCCAGCAGCAGTTCCCGTTTATCCGCTCCAGTAATATTGTGATACACATAATTGCTCACCACAGCGTCAAAAGATCCATCCGGAAAATCCAGCTTATTGGCATCGCCATGGCAAAAGGCACACCGGTCCCCCGCCCCTTCACTGGCAGCGTTTTTCTCGCAAAGAACCTGACTGTAGTTGTAAACAGCCGCCCAATAGTCGATCCCGACAACCTTTGTCTCCTGCCATATAAGCGCTGCCCGGATGGATAATGCCCCGGAGCCGCAGCCTACATCCAGCAGTGTTCCTTTGCCGTCATAATCCATATGGGACAGAATCGTCTGATGCACCCGCTCCATGATCCTGCCGCCATCAAAGGCATACTGCCGCCGAATCCATGTGATCCAGCCAAGGAGCGCCAGAAGCCCGGCCACGATGATTACAAACAGAATACCCAGCACAAAAATATGGAACACAGCAAATGACAGCACCGCCAGCAGCGCTGCCAGGGCCGTCAGCCCGCCCGTCATATAAAACACCGGGTTTGACATCCAGTTTCCGTAATCCTCACCGTGAGTGCCAAGGCGGATTATTTTTTGAGATTTTTCCCTCTGATCAGACATAAATTTCCCTCTTCCTTTTTCAACAAATTTAATCCCTGTTGCTATAGTCTCATCAACAATACTCCCAGTCCCGCCTGAAGCAAAGCCATCACCGGGCAAAGGATCAACGGCCACTGGATATAACCGTGCAGCACCATCCAGCCAAATCCCCGGGTTCCGCCTTCAATCATGCTGACTGCGCCATAAACAACGAGGGGCAATACTTCTCCAAAACAGATCCAAAGCATATAAAAACGGTTTTCCCCTTTCGTTGGCGGTTTTGGCGCATCCTTAATAATGGATGGAGGATAACAGGGGAACATCAGCCGCGGGGTGTATATCGCCACAGCCGCAGCGAACAGATTAAAATAAGCAGCCATCATAAAACCATCCAAAACCATGCGTACCCAGTTCACTGTAATTCCTCCCTCCGCACGATCTGCAAATGAAGCGGACCATCGGCGATTTCAGCCAGCAGGCGATGGACAGGCTTGACACCGGGTCCTGTCAGTTTCTGATAGCCCTGCATATATCCACGGCTGGAAACCTTTACATTCTCTGCCCAGCAGCCCAACTCCTCTTTGGCATGTGCCACTGAAAAATAGGCTCCCACATCCTGAATGTCTGCCTGTTTCACCCATGTCTTCAGCATCAGCTTTACAGCTGTTTTGCCGGCGCATCAAAAACCAGCCTTCCTCCGGGAAAGCGCCGGGACATAGCAGCAACCATCGTCCGGACTGCCTCCGTCTTAAAATAATAAAACACCCCGGCAGCAAACAGCACCGTTCCATCTGCCGGGTCACTGTCAATGGCAGCCATCCACGCGGGATCATTCAAATCCAGCGCCAGATTTTTCTCCCGCTCTCCCGCCGGAAGCAGCCGGTCCCTCACCTTGATGACATCCAACAGATCAATGTTATATATCTTACAGCTGCCATTATCACAGATCCGTCCCGTGCAGTCCAATCCGCAGCCCAGGTTGACCACAGCGGCATTCGGATGGGCCAGCAGATAATCCCTTACCTCCCAGGCCATATCTTTTTGCCGCATCGCTGTCTCCATTGCGCCGAACTCCTGCATCAGTCCGGCTGACCGTCTCTCCAATTCAGAAAAGTCGTAATCAATGCGTTCCATCAATTCCGCCGCGTTTTTATCCTGAAACAAATGGGGATACCGCTGAGAACATAACCAACGTCCATACAGCGGGATGATCAGGGTTTCCTGCACTGTGTTTTTCTCTATCTTATACTTTTTCATTGCTGCTCCCACGGAATATCACATGATAAAAAGGTTCTATAAATCCATTATAGTTAGAAATAACTAATCTATCATGAAATCTCTTTGCGAATACTCTGATCTCCGCTTACGTAATCCGGATATAATAACCTGATCGTCTCCATTTTTATCTGCGCTCCGTTGACATCGTTCTGCTAATTGCCGGGGCATCAGCCTTTTCACAGCCACAAGCGTACCATGAAAAGGCTGAAAATTACTTTTTCAACTGCAGTCCGTCCTTAAACGCCTCGCCAACTCTTTCCGTGACCTTATAATACCCATGCGTATATGGGTCGAAAGCGATTGCCTTCACTTTTGAGATGTCAACCTTATCACCGTCCATAACACTCTCATCAGCAGTCGTATTTACCACTTTTCCGATCACGCCGCAGCCATACTCTCCATCCTGATACTCTATAAATTCACATTCCATGCACAGAGGGAATTCCTGTATAATGGGCGCATCAACATGTTCCGATTTTATGGCTGTCAATCCGCTATTTTCAAATTTTTTAAGTGTTTTATTTCCGGATTCCACACCAAAATAATCCGCCTCGACTACATGAGAAGCGTCTGCTATGCTGACCGTGAATGCTTTCCGAGCCTTAATATTCTGAACGGTTTTGTGTGTTTCCGTCAGATTCAGAACTACATGGTCTCTTTCCAGCATAGTACCCCATGCTGCATTCATCACATTCACACTGCTCATCGTATCAACCTCCTGTTTTTATTGCCTTTCAGCTATATCTATGATAACATGGAGCCGAAATCATTAAAAGTACCCACATGAATGTAAGATACTTTCTTCAAGATAAGTATGCTTCATTTTCCTTTCTTCCCGGATACGCAGAACATAAATTTATTCTTTGTGACTTTAACATCTATGAAGCCGATAGTCTCCATGGCCTGTTTTATTTCATCCGGTGCATATGATTTCATCCCCGGTATCATCTTTTCCCAATGTTTTTCAGGATCTCCAGGGTCATTGACCACCACGAATTTTCCGCCCGGTTCAATCGTTCGCTTAACTTCCGCAAAGCATTTCTCCAAATTTCCCCAGAAATACACTGTTTCAAATGCTGTGGCAAGTTTTATGGAATTGTCCTCTAACGGGAGGTTCTCCGCACTTCCAAGAAGCACTTCACATCTTTTACCGATATTCCTTCTATTCGTCTTTTTTGATTTTCAATGCTGGTACTGGAAATATCGATTCCGTAAACAAAACCGTCCCTGGAGCGCTCTAATAACCTTCGGATATTAAATCCGCCGCCGCAGCCGATATCAACCAGCTTTCCGTCATCAGGGACATCTAATTGTGTAAATGCCCATTTGGCCATTGGACTGTGCCCCATATTCATACCGGAAAGCATGAGTTTTCCTATAAATCCCTGTGGATTGCCGAAATTGTCTCTGAACGCCATTTTATTTCTCCTTCTTCATCAGATATGAAAATGCCCATCTACACATTGATGTGAATGGGCATTTTATTCTGTCCTTTATTTGCCTAACAGTTCCAAGAGCTGTGAGATGTTTTTCTTACCGAATGAAACGCTTTTCCCGTTATCCATCACCAGGCAAGGGACGCTCATCACCTTATACCGCTCTCTCAGATCTGCAAAATGGTTCAGATCATAGACTTCCGCCGTCACGTCGGGATTTTCTGCGGCGATCCGCTGAGCTGCCGTCACCAGCTCCGGGCACATGGTGCAGGAAAGCGAGACCAGGATTTTCATATGCACCGGTTTCAAGGACCGTATCCCACTAAGGATTTCTTCATCCAAAGCCTGTCCCGGTCCAGCCGCGTTATAAAGCCCCAGTACAAAGGATGTAAACTCGTGCCCGCCGGGTACCCCGTGGAACGCAAGTCCTGTCCATGAGCCATCTGCCCTGCATACCCGCACGCAGGGGCGGTCTTCCACCTCTTCCCGTCCCATTTCCGGCGAGAGCTTATCCGTCAGCGCGCAAAGCTCTTCCATATATCCCTTCAGCTCCGCAGACAGGGGCCTATCATCCAGATAGAGCTTCAGCCTCAGCGGAGAAGCCATTTTTTGAAACACCGCCTCCAGCTGGGACAGCATATCCGGAGTGAACAGTCCGTCCGTCTGCTGACCGTTCTCAGAAGCTGCCTCAGCCTCTTTTGAGATGGTCGTGGGCTGCGCAGGATACAGGCCGGTCTTTTCCTGCATAGCAGTGGCATAACGCTCCAGCTCTGCCGCCGCCAACGCTCCATCTCCCACCGCCGTCACTACCTGCCGCAGAGGTTTGATGCACACATCTCCGGCGGCATATAAGCCTTCACAGGTGGTCTTCTGACTCCGGTCGGTTACAACATATCCCTGGGCGTCGCATTCTGCCAGGCCTTGCACCAGGCCGGTTGCAGGCTCGTATCCGGCAAATACGAATACGCCGAAGGGATCCCCTTCTGGGGCTCTGTATTCCGTAACCTCCCCTGTTTCTGTATTCCGATACTTAAGGAGGCTGAGGCCATCCCTTCCGGATACCTCTTCCACCTCCGCATGGGTGACCACCGTGATCTTTTCATGGCAAAGCGCCGCTTCCGCAGCGGCCGGTGCGCATGAGAACCCATTGCCGCGGATGAGGATGGTCACATGCCTCGCGTACTTGGTCAAAAACACGCTTTCCTCCGCGGCTGCAAAGCCGCCGCCCACCACAAAGACTTCTTTCCCGGTAAAAAACTCTCCGTCACAAGTGGCGCAGTAAGCGACGCCCCTCCCCTTGAACTCTGCCTCGCCGGCAAAGCCCACACTGCGGGGATGGGCACCGGTGGCAAGGAGTACGCCAAAGCAGTGCAGTTCGCCCCGGCTGGTCTGAACCGTCTTTACGTCGCCGTCCATGATAAGACCGGTAACCTCAGCCAGCAGAAATTCCGCGCCAAAACTCTGGGCTTGCCTGCGCATGGTTTCGGTAAGCGCCTTTCCGGAAGCGCGCTCCACTCCTGGGAAATTTACCACTTCATCCGTAATGGTGATCTGCCCGCCGAAATGCTCTTTTTCCACCACGACAACACGATATCTCGCCCGGGCCAGATACAGGGCGGCCGTCAATCCGGCCGGCCCGCCGCCGATCACTACAACGTCGTAAAGTTCTTTGATACCCTTCATACCTTACAGCTGCCCCACAAGGTCAAGGCTCGGCTTCAGGGTCTCGGCGCCAGGCTGCCATTTGGCCGGGCACACCTCGTCCCCATGTTCATGGACAAACTGGCAGGCCTGCAGCTTACGCAGCAGCTCATCGGCGTTGCGTCCCACGTTACCGGCATTGACTTCATAAGCCACAATCTTCCCCTCGGGATTTACGATAAAGGTTCCCCGCTCTGCCACGCCGTCCGCCTCGATATATACCTCAAAATCCCTGGAAAGAATATGTGTGGGGTCTGCCAGCATCGGATATCCAATCTTTTTGATCCGGTCAGAAGCATCATGCCATGCTTTATGTACATAATGGGTGTCACAGGACACGGAATATACCTCGCATCCGGATGCCTGGAAATCCGCATACTTATTGGCCAGGTCCTCCAGCTCCGTGGGGCAAACAAAGGTAAAGTCCGCCGGATAGAAGAAAAATACGGCCCACTTTCCCAGCACATCCGCCTTGGAAACGGCCTTGAAGGCGCCTTCATGGTAGGCTTGTACGGTAAATTCTCCGATTTCTTTATTGATGAGAGACATAGAACTTCCTCCTTTATGATTTTATTGGTTAGTTTTAACTAACCTTCAATAATTATAATCAATTTATACCTGCTTTGTCAAGAGATCAAGCAAACTTGCCAACGAGTTTTACTACCCGCGCCATTTCAGAAAAAGCAGCAGTTGCATTCAAGAGAAATTAGTTAATTATCCCGCCCTTGATTTATACGGCTCCCAGAGCACGGAACCGGGGAAGCAAAGGGTTTCCTCTTTCTATGCGCCAAAATAATTCTTATTATTCATGGCTTGTTTATTGCTTTTATTCGGCTCTCCGCACATAATATAGATTGATAGATTATGAAGAAAGGACGATTTGAGTATGGAATATATGTCATGCCCCGAAGCAGCCCGGAAATGGGGAATTTCAGAAAGACGGGTACAAAAACTATGTGAAGAAAACCGCATACCTGGCGTTTCAAAAATTGGCTATATGTGGCTGATACCAAAAGACGCAGAAAAACCCGCTGACGGACGGCGAAAGGAGAACAAAGTATGAACAATAAAATTCTACTGGTCGAAGATGACAAAGAAATCAGTGAAATGCTGAAAAACTATTTAATGGCAGAAAATTATGAAGTTATATGTGCGGCAGACGGACAGGAAGCCTGCAATTATTTTGATAGTACAGATTTCAGTCTGGTTCTGCTTGATTTAATGATCCCAAAAATCAGCGGAATGGACGTAATGCAGCATATCAGAAAAAACAGTGTGGTTCCTATTATTATTGTTTCAGCCAAAGATACTGAAACCGATAAAACTTTAGGATTGAGTTTGGGAGCTGACGACTATATTACAAAACCTTTTTCTGTTGCGGAAGTATTAGCCCGAATTAAAGCGAATATCCGTAGAAGAAATCAGTACGATAATGTGCCAGTTGACACCCCGCAAGTCTTTATTGCCGGAGAACTGGTAATGAACTTGTCGGATTATACGCTTACCAAAAATGGGAAACGGGTGGAACTTACTGCAAAAGAATTTGAAATTTTAAAGCTGCTCATGCAAAACCCCAAAAAAGTATATACAAAGGAGCAGATATATTCCCTTGTTTGGAATGACGCTTATCTTGGAGATGAAAATGCCGTCAACGTCCATGTGAGCCGCCTTAGAAACAAAATTGAAGATGATACCCGCAATCCCCGATATATTATTACAGTCTGGGGAATTGGCTATAAATTAGGAGAAACGCTATGAGTGACGCAACCATTATTTTGTTCTTATCTATTTGTATAGGGCTTTTAGTTTGCGTTGTACTTTATCAACAATTTGTTTTCCGAAAAGGGACGGAAGCAAAGCTGCGGACAATCAGTAATAAACTGAAAGAAATCATAGAGACTGACAGTGACGAGCGGATAATGCTTTTCACAGAGAACAAAGAACTAATGGAATTGGCTGCACAGATAAATGACCTACTGGAAAAGCATTTGAAAACGAAAGCAGATTATCGCCGTTCAGAAATTGCTTCTAAGAAAATGCTTTCAAATATTTCTCATGACATTAAAACGCCCATGACGGTTATTTTGGGATATTTGGAAATCATGCAATTAAGTGAAACGCCCTCTAAGGAAATGCTGAAAAAAGTGGAACGTAAAGCCCAGAGTGTTATGGAATTGATAAATCAGTTTTTTACATTGTCAAAAATAGAGTCCGGCGACATGGAAATTGAACTTTCCAGAATAGATATTTGTGAAATTTGTCGTGAAAGCATATTAGACTTTTATGAGCTGCTCTCTAATAAAAGTTTTCAAGTTGAAGTTGATATACCGGAAACGTCTGTTTATATACAAGGGAATAAGGAAGCCTTGCAGCGTATTCTTTTTAATCTGATTTCTAATGTTATCCGCTACGGAGCTGACGGAAAATATCTTGGAATTTCTCTACGAGATGACGAGCGGAACGTGTATGTTGATGTGACAGATAAAGGGAAAGGAATTGATAAAGCCTTTGCAGACAGTATATTTGACAGGCTATTTACAATGGAGGACTCACGCAACCGCAATATACAGGGAAACGGTCTTGGACTGACAATCGCTAAAAACTTAGCTCTGCGTCTTGGTGGAACCATTACTTTAGAAAGTGTTCCTCATGTAAAAACCACTTTTACAGTACAGCTGAAAAAAATATCATTCTAATATACCACGAAAGAAATTTGTAATACTTATTCAAGAGTTTTGAAAATCCGAGCCGCTACAATGGTATTTAGAAAGGAGGCAGCAGAAAATGCCATATATCTTACAGACAAATAACCTTACCAAAACCATTGGCGGGAAAGACCTTGTTAAAAACGTCAATCTTCATATCAAAAAGGGCGAAATCTATGGTTTCCTTGGCCCGAATGGTGCAGGCAAGACAACCGTTATGAAGATGATTACAAACCTCTGGAAGCCAACAGACGGAAATATCGAGATTTTCGGGGAAACGCTTACCCCGCAGTCTTACGAGGTCTTAAAAAGAATGGGAAGCATTATTGAATTTCCCACCTTTTACAATCACATGACCGGGTATGAGAATTTAAGGCTGCATTGTGAGTACATGGGGTACTATAAGCATGATAGCATTGAAAATGCCCTTGATATGTTGGATTTAACAGACGCGGCACAAAAACCAGTAAAAAATTATTCTCTTGGAATGAAAGAACGCCTTGGCATAGCCCGCGCTATTCTTTGTAAGCCGGAACTGCTTATTCTTGATGAGCCAACAAACGGGCTTGACCCGGCAGGCATGAAACAAATCCGAGACCTGCTGAAAACGCTTTGTGAAGAATATGGAATAACCATTATGGTATCCAGTCATATTCTTTCAGAAATTGAAAGTATTGCCGATACGATAGGTGTAATCAATCATGGAATGATGATAAAAGAAATCGGCATGAAAGAGATTGAGGAAATGAGCCTTGCCTATATTGAACTGACAGTAGCGAACCCCAAAAAGGCAGCCTATGTATTGAGTGATAAACTTGGTATTAGTAATTTTAAGATTATCGAGAATAATACAATCCGCATTTACGACCAACACATTTCAGCACAAGAATTGTCTAAAGTTATGGCGTTAAATGACGTTGAAGTAATGGCACTTGGTAAACAATCAGAAACGTTGGAAGATTATTTCCTTAAAATGACTGCGGAGGTGAAACGATAATGCTGAAACTGATTAAATTAGAATGGAAAAAGAATAATATCGGGAAATATATCAGAAATGCGGTTATTCTGGCGGCTATCCTCTGTCTGTTTATGTATGCGCTTGCCTATCTTGGAATTGCAAACGACCCCGATACTGGTGTCCCGGACGCAGCTCCGGGAAATGGTACGATTTCTTCCCCGATTGAATTATTTACAAGTATGTCATTTCTGGTATTTACAAGCGTCATGCTTTCCTCATTTATTGTAAGTGCCTACAAGGACAAAACAATGGCGTTGATGTTTTCTTATCCCATTAAGCGGCAGAAAATATTGATTTCACAAATGTTATCGGTTTGGATTTTCTGTTTCGCAGCATTAGTGCTTACAAAGCTGCTGCTTTACGGCTGTATTTTGCTTGGTTCTCGGTTTATGGTATCGTCATTTCCGATTGACTATAATATGTCAAGTCTGGGATTTTATGTGCAGCTAATTGTGAAGTCTATTTCTATCGTTACTATGAGCTTTATTGCGCTATTTATAGGCTTGGCAATGAAATCCTCAAAAGCAACAATTATTTCTTCTTTTTTGTTGATTATTTTAACGCAGGCAAATATTGGCGACCTAACAATGGCGAACAATGCGGTATTTCCTCTTATTTTGACAATTATTTCACTGATATTTGCCTTTTTATCCGTCGCCGGGGCGGAAAAGAAAGATTTAATGTAGGAGGGTGTATGGATAAACGGAAAAACCCACCGGGGAGGAAAGCTATTCTGTAAACGAAGTTACAGCCATGAGGATAAATGCCAATACATGAAATGCTGACATAATGGTATCGGCAGATGAAAATATTCATATCCACTTTGACGGCAGTATTTCTAATGGAGAAGAAAAACCCTCTACCTCACTACAAAATGGCATTTTATCAGTTACACAGCAAGGTAATAGTGAGGGATTGCAAGACCAAATATCTCTGGGGAAAAAGGGACCGATTACGATTTATCTGCCGTCTGAATGTAATATCCCTCTTACATTGGAAAATGGCATAGCAGACTGATTTTAGCCGGCGGCCGTGACAACTGATATCCGCCGGCTGGGCCTCTCAGATATAACTACATTCCCTTTTTCAAGTATACGGTTCCTGCTAAGGCAGCTGCGATACTGGCAACAACATGACTGATTAACACTGCAAACCAGATTCCATTAAGGCCCAAATTCAAGTGGGACAGCAAATAGGCAAGGGGCATCCTTACGATAATGTAGTAAAAAATCATCAAAAACATACTTTTAGAGGGTTTTCCCAAACCATTGAGCGACCCCAGATAACAGTTTGTGACCGTATTCAAAATATACCCAATACCGACAATCAGAAAATAGGCGCCTACAATCTCTGCCACTCCATCGCTTCTGACAAACAGTCCTGAAAGCTGTCTGGAAAAACCGACAACCAACACAGAAAGAATCACCAGCAGGCCGCAGCCATATTTTAGACCGCATTTCAGATAATCCCTCGCCCGGTCATACCGGTTCCCGCCGGCACACTGGCCAATAATCGTCGTCAGGACCATACTCAGAGCCATGGCCGGATAAAAAACAATGATTTCCAGTTTACCTGTAATCCCATAAGCCGCAATGGCAGTAATCATCACTATCAGGCCATATACAACGCTTTCAGTAGTTGGCACACACAGGCAGGGCGTTCCCTGCGCGGGGAAATTACTTTCATGCAGAGAACACCTTTTTGATCTTCTACAGTCTTTTTAATGTTCTGCTGCCTTGTGGGGCTTCTATGATCTACAGTAAATATCTGCAAACAAGTCTTTCTATCGTTCTGGTGTCCAGAACAATTTTCCCTGTCTCAAATGTAAGTATCAGGCGCTCTCCGGGATAAATACCGTTTTCTTCATATGCCTGTATTTTTCTTACTGCATTCTGCGCATATATTGGGTCATCCATTCTGCCGTCATGCTCCCAATATATTTCCTGCTTTGTCTTTCTGGAAAGAAAAGTGAAATCCGGATGGACCGTACCAAACCGTTTTAAATGCAGGGGACATTCATATTTGTATAAAATACCATTCCTGTAAAAATAGTCCGCAAGGATTTTTTCTGATTTTGAACGCACCCGTTCCCCCTTCTCTGTTAATATGACAGGCATATCTTTCTGAAATTCTTTTCTCTTGTAATTTTCAGCAGCCCACTTGCTCAATTGCTGTCCCCATACAGGTTCAGCCGGCTCAATCAGTTTCTGTCTTTCAGGATGTTCAGCCAGGAAAATATTTTCAATTTCTTTCTCGTCATAATCTTTTGTAATCCTTTTAATCTGGGACAACCTTTTTTCAGCGAGTTTCATTATCTTTTCATCATAAGATTTTTGTGCAAGTCTGTACGCCAGTTTCTTTTTCTCTCTTGGAAGATATTCCCCGTTTTTCTTTCCTCCCGGCATGCAGTAATAATACTGAACACATTTGTTACTGCTGGACAGACGCAGTTTCCCCTGCGGAGCATCTTTCAATTGATCCAAAGTCTTCTGAAGTATCTTCTCCAGTCTGTCCTGCTCCTGTAATAACATCTCTCTAAGGCCTGCCATATAATTTTCCTTCCTACTTTTGCATTTTCTGAATAAAGCTTGTCTGAAATAACAGACACTGTCCTGTTATAAAGTAACTTGAAATAATAACTTCTGGAATTTATACCGATTTACGGTTGTGAATTGATTTATAGACTGTATAACCGTAGTCTTTTCTTGTCTTATACGGTTAAAATCAGAATTTCCTGTATCTGATCCGTATCTTTTCCTTGATTCTTACGGTTGAATTTGGAATTTCTGGTTTTCGAACCGTATCCCGTCACGATTTTTACGGTTAGAATTCGAGTTTCTAATATTCGAACCGCACTCCCGCCACGATTCTTACGGTTAGAAATTGTTTTTCTGGTTATAGAACCGTTCCAGCAGCTCATCTGTTGCCCAAACTGCCTGCATATATATGAGATGATTTCAGATTTGTTTGAAAAAACCCGGAAGCCAAAGCTTCCGGGATAAGATTTCTCTTGGTATTCTGCGTAAACGCTTTGATTAACGTTTGGAGAACTGAGGCGCGCGACGAGCGGCTTTAAGACCGTATTTCTTACGTTCTTTCATTCTCGGGTCACGAGTCAGATAACCTGCTTTTTTCAGAACCGGTCTGAATTCAGCGTCTGCCTGAAGCAGAGCTCTGGCGATTCCATGGCGAATGGCGCCAGCCTGTCCGGTATATCCGCCTCCGCGAACATTTACCTTGACATCAAATTTGTCAAGAGTATCTGTAGCTGTCAGCGGCTGACGAACGATAACTTTCAGTGTCTCCAGTCCCAGATATTCATCGATATCTCTTTTATTAATGGTAATTTTTCCCGTTCCCGGTACTAAATAAACTCTTGCGATTGATTTTTTTCTTCTGCCTGTTCCGTAATATCTTGCACTAGCCAATGTTTCTTACCTCCTATTAAAATGTTAACTGCTCTGGCTTCTGAGCCTCATGTTTGTGCTCTGGTCCTGCATATACATGAAGTTTTGTTATCATCTGTCTTCCCAGAGGACCTTTCGGAAGCATACCTTTTACTGCCAGTTCAATTACTCTTTCCGGTTTCTTAGCTAACATTTCACGCAGTGTGGTTTCTTTCATACCACCTACATACTCGGAATGACGGTAATAAATCTTCTGATCCAGTTTCTTACCGGAAACATTGATTTTTTCAGCATTTACTACGATCACATAATCACCTGTATCAATATGAGGTGTAAATACCGGTTTATTCTTACCTCTTAAAACCTTTGCCACTTCTGATGCCAGACGGCCCAATGTACAGCCTTCCGCATCCACAACATACCATTTTCTTTCAATCTTAGCCGGATTAGCCATATAAGTATTCATGGATTTACCTCCTGTTAAACCAATTATCATGCAATATTATCTGTGAATTTCTATTTGTAAAACACCTCTACCGGGGCATTGGATCGGGTGTTTACGTACTTCGTCACATTGAATAATTATATTATACGGCTCCACGTGTGTCAACAGATTTTTTTCTTTTTTGCCAAATTTATGTTTTCTTTCCAGGCTATTGAATTGCTGGAAAAAATCTGATTTATAAAAAGCGAATCTCTTTCAGTGTCAGACCGCAGGCCGGCGCCGTAGGCCCCGCCTGCTGCCGGTCACAGGCTTCCAGTATCTCTTTCATCTGCCGGGGCGGATACTGTTCATTCCCAATCTCTATCAGAGTACCGGCGATAATGCGAACCATATTGTATAAAAATCCACGGCCGCTGATTCGCATAGTAATCACATCATCCCTTTTGTCAATTTCTATTCCGGTAACTTCTCTTACTGTGGTCTTTACCTGAGCATTGGCGCCGCAAAAGCTGGCGAAATCATGTTTTCCCACCAGATATGCCGCCGCTTCCCGCATTTTTTCCACATCCAAACTGTAATGATAGAAATAAGTGTACAGTCTTTTCGTAGGAAGAGGAAACCGCCGGTTTAAAATCCGATACTCATAGATTTTCTCACTGTCGCAGTAACGGGGATGAAAATCGGAGGCAACTTCACCGGAATATTGGATCCGGATATCTTCCGGCAGACGGGTATTCAATGCATAGGATATTTTCTCCGCCGGCATCCGTGCGGATGTATCGAATACCGCCACATTTCCGAGAGCATGAACGCCGGCGTCCGTCCGGCTGGCGCCAATCGTTTCAATGGGCTCCTGCAAAAGCAGGGAAAGATGCTTGTTCAGCTCTTCCTGAATGGTATTCCCATTGGCCTGAATCTGCCATCCGCAGTAATTGGTCCCGTCATAAGCCACTACCAGCATTACCCGTTTCATATAAGATATCCTCCAAAAATGCGTATCAGAATGCATACGGCAAGATAGGCTGTCATAATCAGATAAGCTCTCCAGTCCCTGCTCCGATACCTCAGAGGTTTCATCTGGGTCCGTCCATCGCCGCCGTGATAACACCGTGCTTCCATGGCAAGAGCCAGATCATTGGCCCGGCGGAATGCTGAAATGAAGAGCGGCACTAATAGAGGCACCATGCTTCTTATCTTTTTCATCAGTCCTCCGCTCTCAAAATCTGCTCCTCTGGCAATCTGCGCTTTCATAATCTTATCTGTCTCTTCCAACAGAATAGGAATGAATCTGAGGGCGATAGACATCATCATGGATATTTCATGAACAGGCACCTTAACCTTTTCCAAAGGTTTCAGAAGGCTCTCCAGCCCGTCTGTCAGCTGATTGGGCGTTGTCGTCAGCGTCATAAGTGATGAGCCGATAATCAGGTAAATCAGACGTATGCCCATGCGCACTGCCAGTACCACTCCCTCTTCGGTGATAGTAATGATCCAGACATGAAAAAGCGGAGTCCCCGGCGTAAAAATCATATTAAAAAACAATGTGATCAGCAGCAGAATAACCACTGCTTTTAACCCTTTTACCATAAAACGGAAGGGAACTCTGGAAACTTTGATCACAGCCGCCAAAAATACTGTGGACACCAGATATCCGGTCCATGTATTGTCGATAAACAGGCTGACAATAAAAACAATGGTGGCAATAAATTTTACTCTCGGGTCCAGTCTGTGCAGAATAGAATCTGTCGGATAGTACTGGCCTATAGTAATATCTCTGATCATGATTTTTCCTTTCCAAGGGCTTTTAAAATGGAGTCCCGGGCTTCCTCTACTGTGATGGCCGACAGATCCACAGCCAGCCCCCTCTGTGCCAAGGCGTGCATGATATAAGTAATCTGCGGGGCCGCCAGTCCGATTTTTTCCAGCTCCTTATAATGGGAAAAAACTTCTTTGCAGCTTCCGTCAAAGGCTTTTTCCCCCTCATTCATTACAATAATACGTTCCACATATTTCGCAACATCTTCCATGCTGTGGGAGACAAGAATAATGGTAATCCCTCTGGTCTCATGAAGATATGCGATCTGATCCAGAATCTCTGTCCTTCCCTCCGGATCCAGGCCGGCAGTGGGTTCATCCAGAACCAACACTTTGGGATTCATGGCCAGAACTCCGGCGATGGCCACTCTCCTTTTCTGCCCGCCGGACAGTTCAAAGGGGGATTTGTCATAAAATTCTTCCGAAATACCCACATGTTCCAGAGCTTCTTTTGCCCGGCTGCGGCATTCTTCCGGCGTCAGTCCTTCATTGGAAGGACCAAAGCACACATCAGACATGACATCAGATTCAAAAAGCTGATGCTCCGGGTACTGAAACACCAGCCCCACCTGAAAACGCAGCTTTCTGAGCTCATAGCCCTCTGCCCAGACATCCTGCCCTTCAAACAGCACCTTGCCCTCCGTAGGACGTATCAATCCGTTAAAATGCTGTATCAGTGTGGATTTTCCGCTCCCGGTATGACCGATAATTCCCACAAACTGCCCCTGTGGTATTTCCATGCTGACATCTTTCAGGGCATGCATTTCATATACTGTTCCCGGATTATAGGTATAAGTTACGTGTTCCAGTTTTATTGACATATTGCATCCACCAGTTCTTCTATCGTTAATATTCCATCCGGCAAGGATACGCCCGCCTTTTTCAGCTCATAAGCCAGCAGCGTTACCTGGGGCACATCCAGCCGGTATTCCTTCAGTTTCTCTACCTGGGAAAAAATTTCCCGGGGAGTTCCTTCCATCACAAGATGGCCCTTATCCATCACGAATACCCGATCGGCAAAAACCACCTCTTCCATGTAATGGGTAATAAGGATTACCGTTACTTTTTCTTTTTGATTCAGTTCCCTTACCGTCTTCAGCACTTCTTTACGGCCATTGGGATCCAGCATTGCCGTGGGCTCATCCAGAACGATACATTGAGGTTTCATCGCAACCACCCCGGCAATAGCCACCCGCTGCTTCTGCCCGCCGGACAGCTTGTTGGGTGAATGTTTCCGGTAGGCCGTCATCCCCACAGCCTCCAGACTATCATCCACACGCTTCCAGATATCATCCGTTTTCACGCCAAGATTCTCCGGTCCGAATCCCACATCTTCCTCTACGACCGATCCGATGATCTGATTGTCCGGGTTCTGAAAAACCATACCTGCCTTCTGACGAATCTTCCACAGTTCTCCCTCTTTTGATGTGTCCATGGAGTCCACCCATAAAGTTCCTTCCGTAGGAACCAGGAGCGCGTTGATATGTTTGGCAAAGGTAGATTTTCCGGAACCGTTATGACCCAGCACAGCGATAAACTGTCCCGGCTCAATTTCCAGACTGAGATCATCAATGGCACGGGTTCCTTCCTCTGCCTCTCCCGCTTCGTTATATTTTAAATATTCATATACCAGTTTTGACGCTTTTATAATGCCCATAGATTTATCCGCCCTTCCAAACTCGTTTTATTGTATCGGATTTTTCTTTCCCTGGCAAGATGTTCCTCTGTTAACAATAATAATACCCAGACTGACCAGAACCAATGCAGCCAGATTCTGCAATGTAAACGCCTTCTCCCCCAGAAAAAGGGCAGAGAGGATCACTCCGAACACCGGGTTCGTAAATCCATAGATAGAAACTGTCCCCACCGGATTATATTTCAGCAGCAGGGTCCATACGGAAAAGGCTACGCTGGAGATGACAGCCATATAAAACAGCAGAAGACTGCTTTTGGGGGTAAATCCATGAACCTCTCCGCCCATAACCGCTCCCAGGAAAATCAGCAGCACGCCGCCGATCAGCAGCTGATAAGCTGTTATGGTAAAAGGATTGTCCTTATACGCAAAAGTCTTAACATAGACAGCAGCCAGTGCATAGGCAAAACAGGAAATCAGCATAAAGCCTTCTCCCGTCAGCGAAAATCCGCCGCCGAAACCGGAAGCACTGAAATTAATGACTACCACTCCGGCAAAGCCCAGTAGGCATCCAAGTCCTTTGCGTATCGTCATTTTTTCTCCCCGGATTAAAAAATGTGCCAGCAGGATCGAAAAAAAAGAATTGGAGGCCGTAATAATCGAACCCTTGACTCCCGTTGTATTGGACAGTCCGATATAAAAAAACAGGTACTGCATCGTCGTCTGTATCAGACCCAGAAGCAGCACGCGGCTTCTGATTCCTTTTACCGGAAGTGCCGGACGCCTGGAGGTAACAGTACTGATGATCCAGGTCAGAACACCTGCCAGTGTAAAACGATACCCCGCAAACAGAATCTGGCTCCCCGTATCTCCGTCTCCAATGGAAAACAGTTCATATCCTACCTTCACGCTGGGGAAAGCGCTTCCCCACAAAAAAGTACATAATAGCGCCAGAGCACAGACGACCGCCGGATGGGTCAGCATATTTTTATCTTTTTTCATAAATCCCCCTACATGCCAAACAGGGTCCTTGCACAGCAAGTCCCCTGTCCTGTTCTATTCTTCTGTTTCACGAATATACTGCTCTATTACATCCCAGATTTCTTCTCTGCCTTGCTTTGTCTGAGCTGAAAAAGGGAAAATCTGTGTATCCGGGCCGGCTCCCAGTGTCTGTCTGATCATTTTCAGATGACGGGGAAGCTGGCTCCGCTTCAGTTTATCCGCTTTCGTAGCAATAATCACCGGCTGAAAACCATTGTGACAGATCCACTTATACATGGAAATATCATTTCCTGAAGGCTCATGTCGGATATCAATCAACAGAAATACCGCTTTCAGCACTTTAGACTGCCCCAGATATCTCTCTATCATCTTACCCCATTTCTCTTTCACAGCCACCGAGACTTTCGCGTATCCATAACCGGGAAGGTCAACAAAATACAGCTCATTATTTACATTATAGAAATTGATGGTCTGAGTCTTCCCAGGCTGGGAACTGGTTCTGGCCAGAGCCTTTCTGTTCAGAAGGCCGTTAATCAGAGATGATTTCCCCACATTCGATTTTCCGGCAAATGCAATTTCCGGCAGTCTGTTTTTCGGCAGCGTACTGGTAATCCCACATACCGTTTCCAATGACACGTTTTTTATAACCATGAGCTCCTCCTATGCCAGAGCATTTTCAAGCACTTCTTTCATATGGGAAACAAAAACAATATTCAGTCCGTCTTTGATCTCCTCTTCAATCTCATCTACATCCGGCCGGTTTTTCTCAGGCACCAGCACCTTTTCAATTCCGGCCATCTTAGCCGCCAACAGTTTTTCCTTCAGCCCGCCGATCGGCAATACACGTCCCCGGAGCGTAATCTCTCCAGTCATTGCCACATCAGCACGCACAGGCTTTTCTGTAATAGCGGAAAGCATCGCCGTTGCCATAGTGATGCCTGCCGATGGTCCATCCTTCGGAACTGCTCCCTCAGGAATATGGATATGTATATCGTGATCTTTAAAAAATTCATCCGGTATCTGATACTGCTGTGCCACAGAACGGATATAGCTGATTCCGGCCTGCGCTGATTCCTTCATAACATCTCCCAGCTGACCAGTCAGCATAAAGTCACCTTTGCCCGGCATGATATTGACCTCAATCTGAAGGGTGTCACCTCCCACACTGGTCCAGGCCAGTCCACGGACAATGCCCACCTCGTCCGTTTCATTTTTTTTCTGGATATTATACTTTTCTTTTCCCAGAAAGCTTTCCAGATTGGACAGTTCAACAGCAACGGTCTCCTGATTTTCTTCCAGCACTTTGCGAGCCGTTTTCCTGCAGATTTCACCAATACGGCGTTCCAGATTCCGGACGCCGGCTTCCTTTGTATATCCGCTGATTATTTCTTCCAAGGCATTCTTTTCAATGGTCAGCTGTCCATCTTTAAGGCCATGTGCTTTCATCTGTTTCGGTATCAGATGCTCCTGGGCAATATGATACTTTTCATTTTCTGTATAACTGGTGATTTCAATAATTTCCATACGGTCCAGAAGCGGCCTGGGAATAGTCTGTACGTCATTGGCCGTAGCAATAAACAGAACCTCTGACAGATCCAGCGGCAGCTCAATATAATGATCCGTAAATTTATTATTCTGCTCAGAGTCCAGTACTTCCAGCAGGGCGGATGAAGTATCTCCCTTATAATCGCTGCTCACCTTGTCGATTTCATCCAGCAGCATCAACGGGTTTTTTACCCCTGCCTGTCTCAATCCGGCTGCGATTCTTCCAGGCATGGCGCCTACGTAAGTTCGCCGGTGTCCTCTGATTTCCGCTTCATCACGTACGCCGCCCAGGCATATCCTCACATATTTTTTATTCAGCGCTCTGGCCACTGATCTGGCAATAGATGTTTTTCCCGTACCGGGAGGCCCGATCAGGCATAAAATCGGGCTTTCCCCTTTCTTGGTCAGGGTTCGTACCGCCAGAAATTCCAGAATTCTCTCTTTAACCTTCTCCAGTCCGTAATGATCCGCCCGCAGAATTTCTTTGGCCTTTTCTATATTCTGATTATCCCTGGACATTTTATCCCAAGGCATACTCAGCAGCGTTTCAATATAACCTCTGACCACTGCACTTTCCGATGAATTATTACCCACACTGCGGAACCGCCGGAT
The DNA here is from genome assembly GCA_050944415.1 of Ruminococcus sp. Lineage (GTDB taxonomy): Bacteria > Bacillota > Clostridia > Lachnospirales > Lachnospiraceae > Ruminococcus_G. Next base: position 5,818 of record JBMNRA010000012.1, on the reverse strand, counting down.
CTCTTCCTGAATTTTTTCCTTCACCGCTTTTGAAGCCTTTAATTTCCCGGCTTCTTCCTGAAAACGATCTGCATCATTCAGCGTTCCGTCTTCTCCCAGTTCTTCCCGAATCAGTTTTAACTGTTCGCGGAGAATATACTCTCTCTGGTTCTTATCAATTCTCTCTTTAATTTTTCCCTGAATTTCACTGCGGATCTGCATAATCTCAATTTCGTTAGCCATCATGATCCCCAGCAGTTCGTACCTCTCTGAAAGCGTAATTGCCTCCAGCAGCTTCTGACGCTGTTCATAGGGCAAAGGAAGGTTAATAATAATCTGATCCACCATTTTCCCCAGATCGTCCATTTCCAGAATCTGCGTGGCCAGTTCACCGCTGATCTTCTGGTTTTCCTGACAGAATGTCAGAAACAGTTCTTTTATATTGCGAAGCATAGCTTCTTTTGCATTGGCAGATACCGTAATTTCCTCTGTTTTTTCATATCTGGCGGTTTCTGCTTCCAGATAAGTATCTTCTTTTATCAGGCTTAAAAGCTCAGCACGTTCTATCCCTTCCACAAGAATCCGAAGGATATGCTTCGGCATTTTTACAACCTGCTTGATTTTTGCAATAGTACCCACTTTGTACAGATCCTCAAGGCCCGGTTCTTCCACCATCGGATCTCTCTGGGTTACCAGAAAAATCGTCTGCTCCCGAAGCATAGCTTCTTCCACCGCTTTCACCGACTTATCCCGGCTGATGTCAAAATGCACAATCATGTCCGGCAGAATAGTCGTTCCGCGAAGCGCTATGGCAGGGAGCACACTTATCAATTCGTTCATACGCTCCTCTTTTCCTTTATGCCGTCACTGAAGTCCCTCTGCGTTTTTTTGATGTTTTTTTGGGAACCGGCTTCGGCTCTCCTCGTGTAATAACCGGCTCTCCTGTCCCGTCCACCGCGTCTTTTGTAACGATACACTTGCGAATGGTATTATCAGACGGTATCTCAAACATCAGATCCATTACCGTATCTTCCATAATGGAACGCAGCCCTCTGGCACCCGTCTTTCTCTCCATGGCTTTCTGAGCCATTCTGATCAGGGCCGGCTCATCAAATTCCAGTTCTACCCCGTCCAGTTCAAATAACTTATGATACTGTTTAATCAGAGAATTCTTCGGTTCTTTTAAGATTCTCACCAGCGCGGCTTCATCCAGTCCGTTTAATGTTACCACAACCGGCACACGTCCGATAAACTCCGGAATCAAACCAAATTTTATAAAATCCTGAGGCATGACCTGCCGCAAAATTTCGCCCACATCCTGTTTCTTCTCATCAGCCAAAACAGCGTTAAAGCCGATAGATTTGGTATCCTGGCGGGCTTCAATAATTTTATCCAGTCCTTCAAAGGCACCGCCGCAAATAAACAGTATATTCGTCGTATCAATCTGTATAAACTCCTGATGAGGATGTTTTCTCCCACCCTGAGGCGGCACGCTGGCAATGGTACCTTCCAGTATCTTCAACAGTGCCTGCTGCACACCCTCGCCGGATACATCCCTTGTAATGGATGCATTCTCTGATTTTCTCGTAATCTTGTCGATTTCATCAATATAAATGATGCCGTGCTGTGCACGTTCTATATCATAATCCGCTGCCTGTATAATTTTCAGCAGAATATTTTCCACATCTTCTCCCACATAGCCTGCTTCTGTCAACGTAGTGGCATCAGCAATGGCAAAAGGTACATTCAGAATTCTGGCCAGCGTCTGCGCCAGCAGTGTCTTTCCGGAACCGGTAGGCCCCAACATCAGAATATTGCTTTTCTGAAGCTCCACATCCGATGAACGCTCCGCCAGTACTCGTTTATAATGGTTATATACCGCCACGGACAATACTTTTTTCGCCTGATCCTGACCGATTACATATTCATCCAGAATTTCCTTTATTTCTCTGGGCTTTAACAGATTAATGCCGTCAAATTCTTCCGCAACCGCATGATCCAGTTCTTCATCCATAATCTCCGCACAGATTTCAATGCATTCGTCACAGATATATGCTCCATCCGGTCCCGCTATCAGCTTGCGTACCTGTTCTTCCGTCTTGCCGCAAAAGGAACATCTGATTTTGTTTTCCCCTTTAACTGCCATACCTCTTTATTCTTTCCTTTCCAATCCAATGATATAACGTATTTGCGCAAACGCCACATAAGACCCCCGCCCTTGAGCAGGAGTCTTATAAAGATTTTCTATCTGCTTGTAATAACGCCGTCAATTAAACCATATGCCTTCGCTTCTTCCGCTGACATATAATGATCCCTTTCCGTATCCGCTTCAATGATTTCCAGCGGCTGTCCGGTGTTCTGAGCAAGAATCGTATTCAGTTTGCTGCGGGTTTTCAGAATATGTTCCGCCACAATATTAATCTCTGTCGCCTGACCCTGAGCTCCGCCCGACGGCTGATGAATCATAATTTCCGCATTGGGAAGCGCAAAACGTTTTCCCTTTGTACCGCCCGCAAGAAGAAAAGCTCCCATACTGGCCGCCATGCCAATGCAGATCGTGGAGACATCGCTCTTTACGTACTGCATGGTATCATAAATTGCCATTCCAGCCGTTACAGAACCTCCCGGGCTGTTAATATACAGCTGAATATCTTTCCCTGGATCTTCAGATTCCAGGAACAGAAGCTGTGCCACAATCAAACTGGCTGATACGTCGTTCACTTCTTCTCCCAGAAAAATAATTCTGTCCTTCAGCAGTCGGGAATAGATATCATAACTCCGTTCTCCCCGGCTTGTCTGCTCTATTACATAAGGTACTAAACTCATAATCAATCGCTCCTTACCTGCACGAAGGATAATTAAACCTCTTTCGCCGCCTCAGCAATCAAAGTCACTGCTTCCTGTACGGCGATATCCTTCTTCATCTGCTCTTTTTCATAGTCGCCCATCAGTTCTTTGAGTTTATCCGCCTCCATCTTGTACATCTCCGCCATTTTTGCGATTTCTTCATCCAGCTTTTCGTCTGAAATCTGAATATTTTCTACTTCGGCAATTTTTTCCAGTACAAGTCTGCTCTGAATCCGTTTTACAGCCTGAGGTTTCATCTGCTCTTTCATCATCTGAGGGGTAGTTCCTGTAATCTGTACATACTGATCCATACTCAGTCCCTGAGCCTGCATTCTTCTGGCAAAATCATTTACCATCTGCTCAACCTGCGTATCAATCATTGCGTCCGGAATATCCATCTGCGCATTTTCAGCCGCTTTCTCAACTACTGCGTCTTCCTTTGCACGTTTTGCGTCTTCCGCTTTTTTCTTCTCCAGATTGGCCTTGATATCAGCTTTGTATTCTTCCAGTGTGTCAAATTCAGAAACGTCCTTCGCAAAATCATCATCAAGTTCCGGAAGTTCTTTCATCTCAATTTTATTAACTTTGCACTTGAAGACTGCCGGTTTTCCAGCCAATTCTTCTGCCTGATAATCCTCCGGGAAGGTTACATTAACTTCCACCGGCTCGCCAATCTTGGCACCAATCAGCTGATCTTCAAATCCAGGAATAAAGGAATTGGAACCGATAGCCAGCGGATAGTTATCACCTTTTCCGCCCGCAAAAGCTTCACCGTCCACAAATCCTTCAAAATCAAGACGGACTGTATCGCCGCTTTCAACACCTCTGTCATCCACATCTACAATACGGGAATTTCTTTCCTGCTCTCTTTTCAGTTCTGCTTCGATGTCCTCATCTGTCACTTCCAGATCGCCTGCCGGTACTTCAAGCCCCTTATATTCTCCCAGAGTTACTTCCGGTTTTACAGCAACCTCAGCCGTAAAGATAAAAGGTTTTCCGCTCTCCAGCTGAACCACATCAATAGAAGGCTGAGATACAATCTCCAGCCCGCTTTCTTCCGATGCTTTGGCATATGCTTGCGGAATCAGGGCATTGGCTGCATCTTCATAGAAGATTCCTGCCCCGTACATTTTCTCTATCATTTTACGCGGAGCTTTTCCTTTACGGAAACCGGGCATATTGATCTGATTTTTCTGTTTCAGATATGCTCCCTGAATTGCCTTCTCCAATTCCTCGGCTGTCACTTCAATTGTGAGCTTCGCCATGTTCTTTTCCAGATTTTCAACCTGTACGCTCATTTTACTGATTTCCTCCTCGTTCTCTATATGAAAAATATTTGCATACTTTCACACTTTTCCATACTTACAGTCATTATTGCAGTATAGCATAACTCTTGGATAATTTCCAGTACTTTTTACAATTCTTCAGCGCACAGGCCAAATTTCTGTCTGCTGTCCGCTCAATGTCCGTAAACAATATCTTCTTTCAGCTCATCCGCCGTCTTCTTATCCACCAGAATAGATACCAGCTCCAAACCGAAAGAGATAGCCGTTCCTACACCACGGCTGGTAGTAATATTGCCATCTGTAACCACACGTTCCGTTGAGGTCTGCGCTCCGGTAAGACCCGGTTCACATCCAGGATAACAGGTAGCTCTTCTGCCTTCCAGAATGCCCAGGCTGCCGAATACCATTGGTGCAGCACAGATAGCTGCCATTTTCTTCCCTTTGGCATTCCAGTCAGTTAACAGATCTGTCAGCGGTTTATATTTACTCAGATTGTCTGTTCCCGGCTGTCCACCCGGGAGGATCAGCATATCCGCATCAGAAGGATCGATCTCTTCAAAAATCTTATCTGTCTGTATCACAATACCATGAGTTCCTGTTACCGCATTTTTCCCCATAATTGAAGTCATTACAACTTCCACTTCAGCTCTTCTGAGCAAATCAACCGTTGTAAGAGCTTCTACTTCTTCAAAACCGTCAGCAAAAAACACATATACTTTAGCCATAGCTGCCTCCTCCTAATCTTTACTTTTTCAGTATATATCAACGCTTTGATTATAGCACTAAGAAAGCCTTTTTTGCAACTAACGCGCTTTTATTTCACGCAATATTTTCTCTCGAATTTTTTCCTTTGCCTCCAGCATAATTTTTTCATCACCCTTACAGTCTGCGTTTTCCATTTCACATCTTTTCGCATAAAACGATATCAGTCTCATTCCCGCCTGTCCTATTTTTTTAATTACCGGATTACTGCTGCTCTGCCAGTTCAAAAAACGATCCATGATTTTTATCATGCAGTTTCTTCCTCCTCTCACATTAATCTTACTCATTTCGTGGCATAATAGCAACAATTCGTTGCTTTTCTCGCTTATTAATAATTCAAAATATTCATTTTGTTGCTGCTTATCTGTTTTCCAGAAACACTTTGCTATAATAGCTCTAAAATCAGGAGGTAAACTATGGATCTGGATTTATTGGCTCAAAATCTGCGGTTTTTTCGCAAGGCTTATGGCTATACGCAGGAACAGCTTGCTGAAGTTCTGAATATTCAGCGTCAGTCTTACTGTAATTATGAAAACGGCCGCCGCACTCCCAGTATCGAAATTCTTGCGGATATCACTGAGCTTTACGGTATCACTCTGGATATGCTGATACAGCCCGTCAATAATAATTCGGATTCCGGCATCTCAGATTACACTATTGTACAGTTAATTACCGATTACAGATCTTTGTCCGAATCAACTCAGCGTGAAATTCAGCATTACATCTCATATCTGAAAAACCGCGATTCTGAAATTCATTGTGAAAATTGAAGTCATTATATCATTTTTACATTTCTTTTGCAATGTTACGCTTTGCTCGGATAGCGTCAAGATACTTTAAGTTGAAAAAATATAGAAGTATCCCTTTGCGTTTCATCATTTATATATTTCCTAGGTGTGCATTAAACCAGATTACCTTCTTAGCTGTATATCCAGGGATTGAAG
>JBMNRA010000011.1:0-57695 GCA_050944415.1 Ruminococcus sp. | reverse complement strand
CTTCAATCCCTGGATATACAGCTAAGAAGGTAATCTGGTTTAATGCACACCTAGGAAATATATAAATGATGAAACGCAAAGGGATACTTCTATATTTTTTCAACTTAAAGTATCTTGACGCTATCTACATTGTGAAATGAGTTGTAATTTTTTTGTAATAAATGTATAATATAATTGAATTTTTGTCAGAATATGACGCATTAAGATAGCATGAAGGGGAGAGTAAATATGCAGCGAAAAGTATTCAGGGCAAAACAGATTTTTATAGGGTTTCTGATTTGCTGTCTGTTGGTTTTGCAGATACCGTCAGATGTTCAGGCGGAAGGGAATCTGCAGGACGATACGGTCCAAATGGAGGATGCGGATATTCCGGATGAGAAAACAGAGGAGTCTGCAGAGGATGGTGTACCGGAAGTGACGGCTACGCCTGAACCGATACCGGAAACTACGCCGGAACCGGCGCCGCAGGTGACGGCAACACCCGAGCCTGCACCGGAGACTACGCCGGAGGTGACAGCGACACCCCAGCCCTCTCCGGAGCCGGAGGAAAGTGCTGAGGGGACTGCGCCGGCTGCGGGGCGGGGATGGAGGCAGGAATCAAATGGGAAGTACCGGTACTACTACAGTTCCAGCTCTTATTTTAAAAACGGCTGGCACGATATAGAAAGTAAGAGGTACTATTTTGATGCATCCGGCTACGTTAAGACAGGATGGTTTACTGTCAGCGGTGCTACCTATTATCTGAAAAAAACGGGCACACCGGGGCAGGTCGGCGTGATGCTGACCGGCTGGCAGAGTATCGGTGGTAAAAAGTATTATTTTAAGGCCAGCGGAACGTCAAAGGGGCAGATGTTTGTCGGCTGGCAGAATGTAAATGGAAAACGATATTATTTTATTTCCAGCGGTTCAGCGGGAGTAAAAGGGCAGCTGTTGACAGGCTGGCTGAAACAGGATGGAAAGATCTATTATTTGAATGAAACCGGAGCAGTCGGAGTCATCGGGCAGATGGCCACGGGCTGGCAGGACATTGACGGAGAGCGCTACTATTTCAAAGCGACGGGCAAGTCCATGGGTGTGATGTTTGAGGGCTGGCAGAGTATCGGCGGTCATCGGTATTACTTTAAAGCCAGCGGAACTTACGGAGTGCGGGGACGTCTGTGGAAAGGCTGGCTGAAGCAGAATAATCAAATCTATTATTTGAAGAAAACAGGTGAAAATGGAATTATGGGCCGCCTGCTGACCGGCTGGCAGAGCATTGGCGGAAAAACGTTTTATTTTAAAAAGACCGGCAGCTCCATAGGGGCCATGTTTAAAGGTTTTCAAAGTATCGGCGGAAAAAAGTACTATTTTAAAGCTACGGGAGGCTACGGTACACTGGGTTATATGTTTACCGGCTGGCAAACGATCAGTGGTGTTACCTACTATTTTAAACCGGAAGGCGCGGCGGGAGTAAGAGGACAGGCTCTGACCGGCTGGCAGGATATTGGCAAATACACTTTCTATTTTATGAAAACCGGTACCTGGAAAGGGAAGATGCTGACCGGCCTCCAGAGTATTGGAGGAGTGAAATATTTCTTTAAGAGAACCGGGGATAAGGGCATCAAAGGTGCCATGCTGAAGGGAGCCCAGTCCATAAATGGTGTAAAATATTTCTTCGATGAAAATGGCCGGATGGAGGAAGGCTACCGGACATTAAAAGGACTGATAGCCAATGCCATGAAGCCCATGGGATATACGCTTTACATATGGGGAGGCGGTCATGATACCTGGGATGACGGAGACGCGGTTCGTTACGGCGTCAATCCCTACTGGAGGACTTTCTTTAATTCTCAGGGATCTGATTACACCTACACCAAATACAGAGAAAATGAGAATGGAGAATATTATTACGGTTATGGACTGGACTGCTCCGGTTATGTAGGATGGACCGTTTACAATACTATCTATAATAAGAGCGGACAGAATAATTGTACCACAACCTCCGGGGCAACGGGAAAACTGTATGCGAACCGGGGCTGGGGAAGCTATAAAGAAGGATTTTCTGATCCCGCCTTCCGGCCAGGCGATGTGGTTGGCTATGATGGACATGTGTGGCTGATACTGGGTGAGTGCAGCGACGGAAGCTATGTTGTCATGCACAGTTCGCCTCAGGGAGTAAAATTGTCGGGAACGGTGCATCCTGATACGGGAAGCACAGACAGCAAAGCGATTCGGCTGGCAAATCAGTATATGGATAAATATTTCTCATCATTTTCTAATAAATTCGAATCTGATGCACTGATCTGCAGTAATGCTTACCTGAAAGATACAGGTTCCACAAAACTGTACCGTTTCCGCTGGAATTTAGGGAATTCCGGTATCATAGACGATCCTGACGGCTATGCCGGGATGAGTGCGGAAGAGATTTTAAATGATTTGTTTTGTTAGCGTACAGGGTCTTCGGACCCTGTATTTTTTAACCGCATGGTTAATGTTTTTTGGAGGTGTTATAATATGAAAGAAGAAAAATGTAAAGAACTGATAGAAGCTGCTATGAAAGCGAGGAAAGAGGCGTATGCCCCTTATTCTCATTTCTGTGTGGGAGCCGCACTTCTGTGCAGGGACGGAACGGTCTATACCGGATGCAATGTGGAAAACGCTTCCTATCCGGCGGCTAACTGTGCAGAGCGGACGGCCGTATTTAAAGCTGTGTCGGAAGGAAAAAGGCAATTTGCAGCCATTGCTGTGATGGGAGGACCAGAAGAAGCAAAACAGCTGCAGGAATGTATGCCCTGCGGTATTTGCCGGCAAGTGCTGGCGGAATTTTGCAGCGGCGGTATGGTAATTATTACCGGCGTTTCTCCGGAAAATTACAAAGAGTATACCCTTGAGGAGCTTTTGCCTCATAGTTTCACAGGTAAAAATTTGCAATAAAAATGTTAAGAAAAAATCCTTTTCTTTTTTCTGGGCGGCAACTATACTATAATGGTAAGATAAGAGAAAAGAGGTCTGGCTATGCGGATGTATGATCTGATAGAAAAAAAGCGGGACGGATATGAGCTTGCTCCGGAAGAAATTGAATATATGGTGAAGGGATATGTGGCGGAACGCATTCCGGATTACCAGATGGCGGCCATGCTGATGGCAATTTACTGGCGGGGAATGACAGACGAAGAATTGTCTGTGCTGACGGACAGTATGGCCCGTTCCGGTGAGCTGGTAGACTTATCTGGAATACCGGGAGTAAAAGTAGATAAACATTCCACCGGAGGAGTGGGGGATAAAACCACTTTGATTGCCTGCCCTATTGCAGCAGCCTGCGGAGTGAAAATTGCAAAAATGTCCGGGAGGGGTCTGGGTCATACCGGGGGAACGGTGGACAAACTGGAATCCATACCTGGTTACAGGATCAATCTTGCAAGAGATGAGTTCCTGAATATTGTAAAAAACTGTGGGATCAGTGTAATTGGTCAGTCAGGCAATCTGGCACCGGCGGACAAGAAAATGTATGCTCTTCGTGATGTAACGGCCACAGTGGAGAGTATTCCCATGATTGCTGCTTCCATTATGAGTAAAAAGCTGGCGGCCGGCAGTGACTGTATTCTTCTGGATGTGAAAACCGGCAGCGGAGCTTTTATGAAAACGACTCAGGAGGCGGCAGCGCTGGCCCGGAAAATGGCGGCAATCGGCCGGAGGGCAGGAAAAAAAGTAGCGGCGTTGATTACGGATATGGATGTGCCGCTGGGAAACTGCATCGGAAATGCGCTGGAGGTAAGAGAAGCAGTGGAAACGCTGCAGGGAAAAGGACCGGAAGACCTGACGAATCTGTGTGTGGAGCTTGCGGCGCAGATGATTCTGCTGGCTGGATCAGATTCAGTGGAAAAATGCAGGGAAAGAGCACGCAGGGCTGTTGACGATGGTTCTGCATTTCAGAAACTGCTGTCTATGGTTCGTGCTCACGGCGGAGACTGCCGGGTTCTGGAAAATCCGGAAGAACTGGCAAGGGGAGCTTATTCGATGAAAGTCAGAGCCGAAAAAAGCGGGGTGATTCTTCGTATGGATACGCATCAGTGCGGCATGGCTGCCTGTATGCTGGGAGCCGGCAGAGAAACGAAAGAGGATTCGATTGATTATGGAGCCGGTATTGTGCTGAAGAAAAAAACCGGATGCAGTATCACCAGGGGAGAAACTCTGGCGGTACTGTATTCTTCCAGAGAAGAGCTGCTGGAACCAGCGGCCATAAGATTACAGAAGGGGGTTTCTATTGGAGAAGGGGAGGCAGACAAAAAGCCGTTAATACTGGCGCGGGTGGATCATGAAACGGTGAAATGGTACCGGTAAATAAATAAGCAGTAAGGGGACAAAAGATGAAGAAAAGAATTTTAAAACTGGCAGGGATATTGCTGATGATTGGCTGTATGGCAGGATGCGGGAGCCAGGAGCCGGAAGAAGATATTGCGCTTATTATGGAGCCGTCACAGGAAGGCTATATGACCGGCGCGATTGCAGAGGCGGCGCAGCAGTATGCTGATGACAATGGCCTGAAAATAGAAACTCACGAAGTTGCCAATAATACGGCGGATGATTATATGGTGTCGATCCAGGAAGCAGCCGAGGGAGGCGCTTCTGTTATTATTGGCTATGGAGAAAATTTTGAAGAACCACTGTTTACCATGCAGAAAAAATATAAGAAAATTAAATTTCTGATTTTGGATGGATCCCCCAGGAAAGAACAGGGAAAAAAGTCCAAGGTGAGAAAGAATACAAAAGCAGTGCTGTATAATGAAGCACAGGCCGGTTTTCTGGCGGGGTATGCGGCGGTAATGGACGGATACCGCAGTCTGGGATTCCTGGGCGGCGAGAAGCAGAGCAATATTGCTTATTACGGCAGCGGATTCGTACAGGGAGCGGAGTATGCTGCCGGGGAACTTCAGCTTTCGCCGGATGAAGTTACGATTCGATATGATTATCTGGAGACTAATGAAATTTCGCCATCCGTCATGGCAAGAGCCAGTCAGTGGTATGAGGAAGGCTGTGAACTGATATTTACCAGCGGCGGTTCTATTCCCACAGCAGTTATTAAGGCGGCGGAACAGGAAAACGGCAAAGTAATCGCTTCCGATGTAGTGCAGACTTCAGAAAAACAGGTGGTGGTTTCTACGGCAGTGAAAAATGTCAATGATACGGTATACAATACTCTGGGCAGTGTGTTTGGCGACAGCTTTGAGGGAGGAGAAGAAGTGAAAATGGATTTGTCCAACGATGGCGTAGGGCTGTCCATGGATCGGTCGGTCTTCCAGAATTTTACGGCAGATCAATATAATGCAATTGTTACAAAAATTGTTGACGGTGAAGCGGAGGTGCAGGAAGAATATGTCAGCACTGTCAATGGAGAGGAAGACGGGATTACCCATTTGACCCTGAATTTTGAATAAGAACAATAAGAAATTTCCTTTAAAAGGTTGCATATATGAAAAAAATATGGTACACTTGTAAACGAAATCGAAAAAATGTTTCATAAATATTACGAAGAAATTTAATTTACCAAGTGGGGATTGCTTAATTTAGTAACAAATAAGGAGTGTAGTATGAAGAAAAAAATAGTATGCCTCTTTTTGGCAGCCATTATTTCATCGACACAGATAGTATCTGCATTTGCAGACCGTGAATCAGATTTAAGAAGTGCAAGAGAAGCTACCAGCAGCCAGCTGGAAGCAACGAATAGTCAGATCGATGCACTGGAGGCAGAGAAACAGGCACTGCAGGCTGAAATCGATCAGATGGATGCGGAACTGGTAGACATTATGGTTGCTATTGATGTACTGACAGATGAAATTTCTCAGAAAGAATCAGAGATTGAGAAAACGAAAGCTGAACTGGCAGACGCAGAGGCAGACAGAGACCAGCAGTATGAAAATATGAAACTGCGGATCCAGTACATATACGAGAACGGCGGAGGTAATGGCTGGGCTCAGTTGCTGCTGGCAGAAAATGATCTGACATCTATTTTAAATAAGGCTGAATACACACAGAAATTATATGATTACGACAGAGAGAGTCTGGAGGAGTATAAGGCTGTAGTTCAGAAAGTAAAAGATCTGGGCGATCAGCTTGCTTCCGAGAAAGCTGATCTGGAAGTAATGCAGAATGATTATAAAGAACAGCAGGGAACACTGGAGAGTGCTCTGGAAGAGAAGAAAGCAACATCTGCTGATTATGAAAATCAGATTGCTGTTGCACAGGAGCAGGCTGCAGAGTATAAAGCTCTGATTGAAGAGCAGACGGCTGAACTGCAGGCGATTGAGATTGAAAAACAGCGTGCGGCAGAAGAAGCGGCAAGAAAAGCAGCAGAAGAGGAAGCCAGAAGACAGGCTGCAGCTGAAGCAGCTGCACAGGCGGAAGAGGAATCTTCCGATGATGAGACTGACAGTGATGAGTCAGAGGAATATTATGAGGAAGATTCATCAGAATCTGAGTCCTCTGATGATGAATATTATGAGGAAGAATCTTCCGATGATGAAGAGTATTATGAAGAGGAATCTTCCGATGACGAAGATTACTATGAAGAGTCTTCTGATGATGAGGAGTATTATGAAGAGGAATCTTCTGATGATGAAGAATATTACGAAGAGGAATCTTATGAAGAGGACAGTTCTTCCGATGTTTCCTATAGCGGAAGAGGACAGGCGGTTGCTGATTATGCCTGCCAGTTTGTAGGCAATCCCTACGTATGGGGCGGCACCAGCCTTACAAACGGCGCTGACTGTTCCGGATTTATCATGAGTGTATATGCTAACTTCGGTGTATCTCTTCCTCATTCTTCGTCGGCGATGAGATCCTGCGGCGTAGGTGTATCTTACTCAGAGGCACAGCCGGGTGATATTATCTGTTATTCAGGTCATGTCGCGATCTATCTGGGCGGCGGTTCGATCGTTCATGCGAGCAATGAACGCGATGGTATTAAGGTCAGCGGAAATGCGGCATACAGAACGATTCTTGCAGTCAGACGTGTAATATAATGCAAAATGGATTTAAACGGTACAGCACAGGCTGTACCGTTTTTTTGCGCGATATGCCAAAGGATGGCTGCTCATTCGTGCAATTTAAAAAAAATCAAAAAAGTTCTTGCAATTTTGAAAAAATATGTTATAGTAGTTATAGAACAGATAAAGAATGCGGTGAAAGGAGATGTTATTATGAATATCAGTAAGTTTACGCAAAAATCACTGCAGGCCGTTCAGGATCTGGAAAAAACAGCTTATGAGTTTGGAAATCAGGAGATAGAACAGGAACACCTGCTTTATAATCTTTTACATCAGGATGACAGTTTGATTTTAAAAATGATTGAGAAAATGGAAATTCAGAAGGAACATTTTCTCGGCAGAGTGGATCAGGCACTGGAAGCTCGGACAAAAGTTTCCGGCGGTAATCCCTACATCGGACAGTATCTGAATAAAGCGCTGGTCAGCGCCGAAGACGAGGCGAAGGCCATGGGAGATGAATACGTATCGGTAGAACATCTTTTTCTGGCGATGCTTAGAAATCCCAGTCCTTCCATGAAGGCGATCTGGAAAGAGTACGGAATTACCAGAGAAAGGTTTCTCCAGGCTCTCAGCACCGTAAGGGGCAACCAGAGAGTAACCAGTGATAATCCGGAGGCTACCTACGATACACTTGAGAAATATGGACAGGATCTGGTTGAAAAAGCCAGAAATCAGAAATTGGATCCGGTGATTGGCAGAGATGCGGAGATCCGCAATGTTGTACGTATTCTGTCCCGAAAGACGAAAAATAATCCGGTATTGATCGGTGAACCCGGTGTAGGAAAGACGGCCGTGGTAGAAGGTCTGGCCCAGCGTATTGTGCGGGGGGATGTGCCGGAAGGCCTGAAGGATAAGAAAATATTTGCACTGGATATGGGCGCGCTGGTAGCCGGAGCTAAATACAGAGGCGAGTTTGAAGAGCGTCTGAAAGCGGTTCTGGAAGAGGTGCGGAAAAGCGAAGGGAATATTATTCTGTTTATCGATGAGCTTCATCTGATTGTGGGGGCCGGAAAGACGGAAGGCGCCATGGACGCGGGCAATATGCTTAAGCCTATGCTGGCAAGAGGCGAGCTGCACTGTATCGGTGCCACGACCCTGGATGAATACCGTCAGTATATTGAGAAAGATGCGGCTCTGGAACGTCGTTTTCAGCCTGTTATGGTGGATGAGCCCAGTGTGGAAGACACTATTTCGATCTTAAGAGGGTTGAAGGAGAGATACGAAGTATATCACGGCGTGAAAATTACAGACGGGGCTTTGGTGGCGGCAGCCACATTGTCACAGAGGTATATTTCTGACCGGTTCCTTCCGGATAAAGCCATTGACCTGGTGGATGAAGCCTGTGCTCTGATTAAGACAGAGATGGATTCTCTGCCAACGGAACTGGATGAAATGCGGCGTAAGATTATGCAGATGGAAATTGAGGAGGCTGCTCTTAAAAAAGAGACGGATAAGCTGAGCCGTGACCGTCTGGCAGCGCTGCAGAAAGAGCTGGCGGAATACAGAGATGAATTTAACGTACAGAAAGCTCAGTGGGAAAATGAAAAATCTTCGGTAGACAGACTGTCCAAACTGAGAGAGCAGATTGAGGATATGAACCGTCAGATTCAGAAAGCCCAAAGTGAATACGATCTGGAGAAAGCGGCGGAACTTCAGTATGGAGAACTTCCTAAACTGCAGGAAGCCCTCGATGCGGAGGAGGAAAAAGTTAAAAATTCCGATCTCCGTCTGGTGCATGAAAGTGTTACCGATGAAGAAATTGCCAGAATTGTATCCAGATGGACCGGTATACCGGTGGCAAAACTGACAGAAGGTGAGAGAAATAAGATTCTGAATCTGGAAAGTATTCTGCATCAGAGAGTAGTCGGCCAGGATGAGGCCGTGACAAGGGTGACGGATGCCATTCTGCGGTCCAAAGCCGGAATTAAAGATCCTACCAAGCCTATCGGTTCTTTCCTGTTCCTTGGCCCTACAGGTGTAGGTAAAACGGAACTGGCAAAAACGCTGGCGCTGAATCTGTTCGATGATGAACAGAACATGGTGCGTATTGATATGAGTGAGTATATGGAAAAATACTCGGTATCCCGTCTGATCGGAGCTCCTCCGGGATATGTTGGATATGAGGAGGGCGGTCAGCTGACGGAAGCAGTGAGAAGAAAACCTTATTCTGTCGTGCTCTTCGATGAGATCGAAAAAGCGCATCCGGATGTGTTCAATGTACTGCTTCAGGTGCTGGATGACGGTCGTATTACGGACTCCCAGGGCAGAACGGTGGACTTTAAAAATACGATTCTGATTATGACTTCCAACATCGGATCTTCCTATCTGCTGGATGGAATCACGGAAGACGGAAGTATCAAACCGGAATGTGAAGAGATGGTTCATCAGGATCTGAGGGCTCATTTCAGGCCGGAATTTCTGAACCGTCTGGATGAAATCATCCTCTTTAAGCCGCTGACCAAAGAGAATATTGGTATGATCGTGGATCTGCAGATCAAGGAGCTGAACAAGCTTCTGCATGATCAGGAGCTGACGCTGGAGCTTACGCCGGCAGCGAAGAATCATGTGATTGAAGGCGGTTACGATCCGGTCTACGGTGCACGTCCGCTGAAGAGATACCTGCAGAAAAACGTGGAAACTCTGACGGCCAAGATGATTCTCTCCGGCAATGTGAAGGCAGGGGACACTATTTGTCTGGATGAAGTAAACGGAGAATTGCAGGCCATAGTAAAGTGTACAGGAGAAGTGGAATAAATGATACCCAAGGATCCCTATATGCTGCTCAGTTATCTGAATACGCAGCTGAGAGATTATTATGCCGGACTGGATGATCTGTGCCGGGAAAAAGAGCTTGACCGCGAAGATATCTGCCGGCAGATGAAGGCCATTGACTATGAGTATGATGCGGCCAGAAATCAGTTCATATGAAAATATTGTCAAAAAGCTGTTCGTCGTTATGATGAACAGCTTTTTTCATATATCGTATAATAAAAGAAAAAAGGTTTTATCTTTTATGGCGTATGAAAATTTTAAAAAGGTGACGGGAACGATTCAGGCGATAGGAAGAGAGGAATCCTGCTGTACTCTGCGGATTACCCTCAGGACCAATACGGAGGTGGTTCATATAATCGTTACCGGCGAGACCAGAGTGATCGATGACGTGCGTCTGCGGCGAGGCATGCGGATTGCGGCGTTTTATGACGCATCACTGCCGGTTCCGGCAGTTTATCCGCCGCAGTATCGGGCGGAAATGGTTACAGCGCTGAGAAGAGATCAGAATGTTATGCTGAATTATTTCGATGAAAATCTGACGGCGGAGGATAATTCTCTGCGGCTGAATATCAGCGGTATGACCAATATTGTCACGTCCAACGGTCAGCGTTATCTGTGCAGCCCTGCGAATTCCGAACTTCTGGTGTATTATACCGCCACAACATTCAGCATACCGCCCCAGACCACACCACAGAAAATTATTGTCATGTGTCCCTATGAATAATAGGACGCACCCCCTTGCCTGAGGGGGCATTCGGTGATAAAATGCAAGTTGAATGTACAGCGCCGGTACGATTTTGACATGCCGGTGCTGTGCGGATATGGAGGAAATGATGGAAGCGTACAGAAGTTTTGCCGGCGTCTATGATATGTTTATGGATAATGTGGATTATGACAGGTGGAGTGATTATCTGAACAGCCTTTTGAAGGAAAGAGGTATTGCGGATGGTCTGGTACTGGATCTGGGCTGCGGAACCGGAAGTATCACGCTGCGGCTGGCGCAGGCCGGCTATGATATGATAGGAGTGGATCTGTCCGCTGATATGCTTCAGATCGCCCAGGAAAAGAAAGAAAAAGCAGATTGTGACATTCTGTATCTTCAGCAGGATATGTGTGAATTTGAACTGTATGGTACAGTGAGAGCAGTAGTATGTGTCTGTGATTCCGTGAATTATCTGACGGAGGAAGAGGAAGTGCTTTCAGCCTTTCGGCTGGTAAATAATTATCTGGATCCGGGAGGAATTTTTATTTTTGATTTCAATACCATACATAAGTATGAAACCATGGGAGAGACAACCATTGCGGAGAATCGCCGTGAGGCCAGTTTTATATGGGAGAATTACTATGACAGAGAAGAAAGGATCAATGAATATGATCTGACGCTGTTTATCCGGGAAGGGGAAGAAAACCTTTTCAGGAAATATGAGGAAACTCATTTTCAGAGGGGCTATTCTCTGGAAAAGCTGAAAGAGTTGCTGGAGGAAGCGGGGATGGTTTATGAAGGAGCTTATGACGGCTTTACCAGAAATCTTCCGGAACCGGACAGTGAGAGAATCTGCGTGGTTGCCAGGGAACAGGGAAAAGAATTGACGAGGAGTGAAAAGTGATGGAAGATTATATTGTGAGGGCAACGGCCGCGGATGGACAGATCCGGGCATTTGCGGCCACCACCCGGGGAGTGGTGGAGACTGCCAGAGCGGATCATAATACCAGTCCTGTGGCCACAGCGGCTCTTGGTAGACTGCTGACGGCAGGAGCAATGATGGGAGTTATGATGAAAGGAGACAAGGACCTTCTGACTCTGCAGATTAAAGCCGGAGGACCTCTTGAAGGAATTACGGTGACAGCGGACTCCAAGGGAAGGGTGAAAGGTTATGTGGGAAATCCAAATGTGGTGATACCGGCCAATGCCAAAGGGAAATTGGATGTGGCCAAAGCCGTTGGCCCGGGTTTCCTGAATGTGATCATGGATCTGGGGCTGAAGGAGCCTTACAGCGGACAGACCATGCTGCAGACCAGTGAGATTGCAGAAGATCTGACTTACTATTTTGCCACCAGTCAGCAGGTGCCTTCTTCTGTTGGGCTGGGGGTGCTGATGGCCCCCAATAATACGGTAAAGCAGGCCGGCGGATTCATTGTACAGCTGATGCCTTTTGCGGAAGAGGCGACCATTGCAGCCCTGGAGGAGAATCTGAAGGGAATAACATCAGTGACGGCGCTTCTGGATGAGGGATACACGCCGG
The DNA here is from genome assembly GCA_050944415.1 of Ruminococcus sp. Lineage (GTDB taxonomy): Bacteria > Bacillota > Clostridia > Lachnospirales > Lachnospiraceae > Ruminococcus_G. The sequence goes on along the minus strand of JBMNRA010000011.1, from coordinate 45,658 downwards.
AAATGCTGCTTTCCAAACTGATGGGAAGTCTGGATCTGGAAATCAATGACCGGATTCCCACAGAGTTTTACTGTAACTGCAGCAAGGACAGAGTGGCGAAAGCATTGATCAGTGTGGGAAAAAAGGATCTTCAGGAAATGATCGATGAAGGTAAGGAAGTGGAGCTGAACTGCCACTTCTGTAATACGAACTATACGTTTTCAGTGGCGGAGCTGAAGGAACTGCTGCGGCTGGTGAGATAAGAGGAGGGAATATGAAACAGGGATTTGTCAAGGTGGCTGCCGGTACGCCTGAAATAAAAGTAGCGGACTGTGTATATAACAGAGAACAGATAGTAAAACTGATAAAAGAGATGGAAGCCAAAAATGCCAAAGTGATGGTTCTGCCGGAGCTTTGCATCACCGGATATACCTGCGGAGATTTGTTCTGTCAGGAAACTCTGCTTGCTTCCGCCAGGGAACAGCTTGTCATCCTGGCGGAGGAGACAAAAAGGGTGGATGCACTGATCTTTGTAGGGCTTCCCTTTGTTCAGAATGGGAAACTGTATAATACGGCGGCAGCCATATGCAGAGGCCGTGTACTGGGTCTGATTCCCAAAACCAGTATTCCTTCTTACCGGGAATTTTATGAAGGCCGCCATTTTACATCGGGACCGGCTCAGGTAGAGATGGTCAGACTGGGTCAGGAAATGGTTCCTTTCGGAAGCAGCCAGTTGTTTGTCTGCAGCAATGTTCCGGGTCTTACGGCGGCGGCGGAGATCTGCGAAGATCTGTGGGCGCCTGCACCACCCAGTATAAAACATGCGCTGGCGGGGGCGTCGGTGATTGTCAATCTGTCGGCAAGTGATGAGGAGACAGGAAAGGATGATTACCGGAGAAGCCTGGTATCAGGTCAGTCCGCCCGGTTGATCTGCGCCTATCTTTATGCCACGGCAGGGGAAGGCGAGTCCACCACGGATCTGGTATTCGGAGGCCATAATCTGATCGCCGAAAACGGAAAAGTTCTGGAAGAAGCCGGAAGATTTAAAAATACGGTTATTTATGCAGACATTGACGTACAACGGCTGGCAGGAGAGAGAAGAAAGATGACTACTTATCCTCCGGCGGATCAGACAGGTTATCACATTTCTTCCTTTGATCTGAAAGTGGAGGAGACGCAGCTGGAGCGGTATATCGACCCCATGCCTTTTGTACCGGGAAGAAAGGATGACAGGGAGAAACGCTGCGATGAAATTTTGAATATACAGACCATGGGTCTGAAAAAAAGGCTGGAACATACCAACTGTCAGAATGCGGTAGTGGGTATTTCCGGAGGTCTGGATTCTACCCTGGCGCTGCTGGTGACAGCCCGGGCATATGATCTTCTGGGAAAGGACAGAAGCCATATTACGGCAGTTACTATGCCCTGCTTCGGAACTACTGACCGGACATATCAGAATGCCTGTGAGCTGACCAGATGTCTGGGAGCAAAGCTGATGGAAGTGGATATCAGAGAGGCGGTGACCATTCATCTGAGGGACATTGGTCATGATATCGATGTTCATGATGTGACTTATGAAAATGCTCAGGCCAGAGAGAGGACACAGGTACTGATGAACGTGGCCAATCAGTCCGGAGGAATGGTTATCGGCACGGGAGATCTTTCGGAGCTGGCGCTAGGATGGGCTACCTATAACGGCGATCACATGTCCATGTATGGAGTGAATGCATCGGTGCCCAAAACACTGGTGCGTCATCTGGTACGATATTATGCGGATACCTGTCAGGATGAAAAGCTGTCCGCCATTTTGCTGGACGTGCTGGATACACCGGTAAGTCCGGAGCTGCTGCCGCCGAAAGACGGAGTGATTTCCCAGAGAACAGAAGATCTGGTGGGTCCCTATGAGCTGCATGATTTTTATCTGTACTACATGCTGCGGGCAGGTTTTGGACCGGCCAAGATATTCCGGATGGCAGTCAGAGCTTTCAGGGATCAGTATGACAGCGGCACGATTCTGAAATGGCTGAAAACTTTCTACCGCCGCTTTTTTGCTCAGCAGTTCAAGCGATCCTGCCTCCCGGACGGTCCCAGGGTGGGAAGCGTTGCTGTGTCTCCCCGGGGGGACTGGCGGATGCCCAGTGATGCCTGCGTCCGTATCTGGATGGATGAACTGGAACAACTGGAAAAGTCAAATACCCCGCATTAAGCTGACGGGGCATGGAAATAGTTATTTCTGCGGCACTGCCTTGGACAGTGCCGTTTTTATTGCTTCCAGAAGAAGCATGGAGGTATATTTGTTTTCTTCGTCAAAGGAAATATTGTCCGTAGACTGGGTATCATAAATCTGTTCAGCCAGGGATTCCAGTGCTGGTTCCATCAGCGGATACATAGCTGTGGCGCTATCGCTTAAGTTTACCAGCGAGATGGAATTAATATGATTGGAGTCCACAGTTACCTGAACATCAAAGGTATTGTCATTCAGTTCGATAGAGGTGGTATAGACTCCGGCTACATATTTCGGGACATCGGCTTCACTGACGGATGTGCCGTCGTCAGAACCCCTGTTGGAGCCGAACATGATAAAAAGAAGAACCACTGTCAAAACGGCCAGAACCAGGAAGATGGCAGTGTAGATTACTTCTTTCATATGTAATACAACGATTTTCGTTTTGGAACTCATTTTCACACCCCTTTGCGTATTCTCTATATATCATATTATTGGCAGGGGGAAAATATGCGTGGCGCTCTTGCTTTTTGCCGGGCTGCTGTGTATGATATTTCAAGAAGTGTAAAAAGAAAGGGGTATCTATGCCGTTACAGTTGATTGCAGGAAGTTCCGGTGCGGGAAAGTCCCACTGGATTTATGAAAAAATCATAAAAGAGTCCATGGCAAATCCCAGGGGCACCTATCTGTTGGTAGTGCCGGAACAGTTTACCATGCAGGCCCAGAGCGAACTTGTGGCTATGCATCCCAGGCACGCGGTACTGAATATCGATATTATCAGTTTTCAACGTCTGGCTTATCGGATTTTCAATGAAGTAGGGGGGGATTTGAAGCCTCTTCTGGATGATACGGGGAAATCTCTGGTTCTTCAGAAAATTGCCCAGAAGAACAGAAAGCAGCTGGCGTACCTTGGAGGAAATCTGAAAAAACCAGGCTATATTGATGAGATGAAATCTATGATTTCCGAACTGGCTCAGTATCGGCTGAAAGCGGAGGATCTGGACCGTCTGATCGAGCTGGCGGAAGAAAAGTCTCTGCTGAGAGGGAAATTGATGGATGTGCAGACTATTTACCGCCAGTTTACGGAATATATGAATGAACGGTATGTGACCCCGGAGGAGATACTGGATGTTCTCTGCCGCGTTATAGACCGGTCGAAGCTGGTGAAAGACAGTGTGGTGGTGCTGGATGGCTTCACAGGCTTTACTCCGGTACAGAATCAGGTAGTGGGGAAGCTTCTGAAACTGAGCCGCAGGACATATGTGACCGTAACCATCGACAGGGACAGTCTCGAAGGAAAGAAACTGAAAAATCAGCAGCTGTTTTTTATGAGTCAGGAGACTATTCGCCGGCTTTACAAGATGGCACAGGACAACGGTGTGGAAATCTATCAGCCGGTTTACATAAATGAAAAAGCGAAAGGGAGATTTAAAAATTCTCCTGAGATGGCCTTCCTGGAAAACAATCTGTTTCGTGTCCGGGGTAAGCAGTATGAAAAAGAACCGGATTCCATATCGATACGCGCTTCTTCTGATCCCCGGGAGGAGATGGAGGAAACATCTTCCGCAATCCGACGCCTGATCCGGGAGAAAGGATACCGATACCGGGATGTGGCGGTGGTAACCGGTGATCTGCCGGGATATGAAAGTTATGTGATACAGGCGTTTGAAAAGGAAAATATACCATATTTTCTGGATAGAAAACAGTCAGTGCTGATGAATCCTTTCGTGGAATATATCCGCGCCGTACTGGATATGGCGGCAGAGAATTTTTCCTATGAAAGCGTGTTCCGGTATCTGAGGACGGGAATGTCCGGTATTAGCCGGGATGAAGCGGATCTGCTGGAAAATTATGTGCTGGCTTTCGGTGTGAGAGGATTTGCCGGATGGAACAGGGAGTTTACGAAAACAGGTTCTTTTATGACTGAGGGAGATCTGGAAGAACTTAACAGAATCCGGCAGGTGTTCGTGGAGGAGGTAAAGACCCTGACGGAGGAGCTGAAAAATGGAAACCATACGGTGGCAGAGCGAACTGCAGCGCTGTATCACTTTATTGTCCGGTCCGATATTCAGAAAAAACTGAAAAAACAGGAGCTTATGTTTCAAAGGCAGGGGCGGGCGGCTCTTGTAAAAGAGTATGCTCAGATTTACGGGATTGTGATGGAATTTTTCGATAAACTGACGGCAGTGCTGGGAGAAGAAAGTGTTACTCTGGGGGAATACCAGCAGATACTGGAAACCGGTTTTCTGAAAGTTCAGGTGGGTATTATCCCGCCGGCTGTAGATCAGGTGGTGGTAGGTGATGTACAGAGAACCCGTCTGGCGGGAATCAGGGCTCTGTTTTTTGTAGGAGTCAATGACGGGGTAATACCACAGCGCAGTTCACGGGGAGGTATTCTCACTGAGGCGGAAAGGGAGTATCTGAAAGAACGTAAAGTGGAACTGGCCCCTACTGAACGGGAGGATATGGGAATCCAGAGATTTTACCTTTATCTGAATATGACAAAACCCTCAGAGCGGCTTTACCTGTCTTATACCCATACCAGACCGGACGGCAGTACCGGCGGCCCCGCATATCTGATTCATACGGTGAAGAAGATGTTTCCCCAGGTGAGAATTACGGAAAAAGAAGAAGGGGTGTTTGCCTACGACCATGTGGAATCTCCGGTACAGGGATTATCCATGGTGGTACAGGGACTGGAGGATGCTGTTCAGGGAAAAGAGGACAGCAGATTCAGGGAGCTGTTTAGCTGGTATGTAAGGAATTCAGAGACCCGTCCCATGGCAGAACAGCTTCTGAAAGCAACTTTTTATGAAAACACTGAGGACAGTATCGGAAAAGCCGCGGCACAGGCTCTTTACGGAAAGGTTATGGAGAACAGCGCTACCCGGCTGGAACGTTTTGCCGCCTGTGCCTTTGCTCATTTTCTGCAGTATGGTCTTAAACTGAAAGACCGGGTTTACTATGAATTTAATGATATGGATCTGGGTAATGTGCTTCACGAATCTCTGGAGCGTTTTGCGCGTCTGCTGAAGAAGGAAAACCTGTCCTGGAAGACAGTTCCGGAAGAAATTCAGGAAGATCTGCTCAATCAGAGTCTGGAAGGAGTACTGGAAGAAGAAGGATACGATGTACTGAAACGAAGTGCCAGAGACCTTTATATGGTACAGAGACTTAAGAGACTCCTGAAACGGAGTATCTGGGCGTTGAAGGAACAGCTGAAGTGCGGAGATTTTGAACCGGGTGATTTTGAGGTGGCTTTCGAGATGGATAACCGGTACATTCTTTCTCTGCCGTTGTCCGGGGATGAGCAGATGAGAGTGAGAGGAAGGATCGATAGGATTGATATCTGCGAAGAACCGGAGGAATGCTATGTGCGGGTTATCGATTACAAATCAGGCAGCCGGGCGCTGAATCTGACGGAAGTTTATCACGGCCTGTCCCTTCAGCTGGTGGTCTATCTGAATGCGGCTGAAGAAATTGTGCAGAAGCAGTATCCGGGGAAAAAGATCAGACCGGCGGGCATTTTCTATTACAGGATACAGGATCCGCTGCTCTCCCTGAGCTGGGATCAGAAGGAGAGGGATGTGGAAGAGGCTATGCTGAAAGAGCTGAGGATGAATGGTCTTGCCAGTCAGAGCCCGGATATTCTGGAGAAGATGGATCACAGAGTAAAAGAGCGTGGGAGAGGCTCCGTTGTATTTCCATTGTCCTTTAATAAGGACGGCAGCTGTTCCAAAAGCTCCGCCGTGACATCTGAGGAGAACTTCCGGCTGATGTCAGACTTTGCCAGTGAAAAGATGAAGGAGATTGGAAGCCGTATTTTGCAGGGGGAAGTGAAAGTCAGCCCTTATCAGCTTGGAAACAGGAAAGGATGCGAATACTGTGAATACCGGCCGGTATGCGGATTTGACGAGAGAATCCGGGGATATGAATACAGAAGGTTGAAATCGTTTTCTGATGAAGAAATCTGGGAACAGATGAAAAGGAGGTGCGGCAGGAACAATGAACTGGACGAGGGAACAGGAACAGGCAATCCGCCTGCATGACAACAATATGCTGGTCAGCGCCGCAGCAGGCTCAGGGAAAACGGCCGTTCTGGTAGAGAGAATTCTGGAGATGGTAACGGATAAGGATCATCCGGTGGATATCGATCATCTGCTGGTGGTAACTTTTACAAGGGCGGCAGCGGGAGAGATGCGAGACCGTATCATGGCCGCCTTGGATGAAAGACTGGCACGGGATCCGGACAATGAGCATCTGCTTCGTCAGACTTCCTTTATTCACAATGCAAGAATCAGTACAATTGACGGATTTTGCGCCTATGTCATCCGCAGCTATTACCACCTGATTGATCTGGATCCTTCTTACCGGACAGCAGATGAGGGAGAGCTGAAGCTGTTGAAAGCGGATGTGGCAAGACATGTGGTGGAAGAGGCTTACGAGAAAGAGGGAGAAGAATTCCGCCGTTTTGTGGAGTGGGCTGCTCCCGGGAAGTCAGATCGTGTTCTGGAAGAGAGAACGATAGAACTGTACGACCTTTCCATGAGTCATCCCTGGCCTGAGGAATGGCTGCTTTTCTGTCGGAAGGTATATGATGCGGAAACGGAAGAAGAACTGTTGGGTGCGGGCTGGATGCGGATGATACAGGAGGAGGTACGGGAAAAAATACAGGAATGTCTCAGACTGGTGGAGAACGGCCTTTCTCTGACAGATGAAGAAGAGGGGCCTTATATGTATCGTCCGGCGTTGGAAGAGGATGAAGGTTTTCTTGCAAAGCTTCTGGAGACGGAAGATTATGACAGCCGCTGCCGGATATTCCGGGAACATAAATGGGCAAGGCTGTCATCGAAAAAAGACAGTAAAGTGTCGGATTCCGTCAAAGAACGGGTGAAGAATATCCGGGAAAAGGTAAAAGATGCTGTGAAAGCACTGGAAGAGACGTATTTTTATATGACGGGAAAAGAACTCTGTGAGACAATGAACAGCTGCAGACCGGCTGTGTACTGGCTGACAGAACTTTCCCTGCGTTTCATGGAACGGTTCAGGGAGAAAAAAAGGCAGAAGAATCTGCTGGATTTCGCGGATATGGAACATCTGGCCCTTTCCATTCTGGTAGAACGAAAGGAGGGGGTGTGCGTCCGCACCAAAGCGGCACAGGAGCTGGCGGATCAGTTTGAGGAGATACTGATTGATGAATATCAGGACAGCAATTATGTCCAGGAAATGCTCCTGACCAGTGTTTCCAGACAGGAATCCGGTCAGGGCAATATTTTCATGGTGGGGGACGTGAAACAGAGTATCTACCGGTTCCGTCTGGCCAATCCGGAACTGTTTATGGATAAATATCACAGATATCAGGAGGATGAAGGGGAGGGGAGGAGAATCGATCTTCACCGGAATTTCAGAAGCAGGAAAGAGGTACTGGCCTTTGCCAATATGATTTTCTCTCAGCTTATGCGCCGAAGCTTCGGCGGGGTGGAATATGACAGGCAGGCGGCGCTTCTTCCGGGCGCTTCCTATCCGGAGAACTCGGACTGCTGCACGGAAATTCTGATGATTGAGCGGGACAGCGAGGAAGTAAAGGAAGAAGGGGGACGGGACGCGGCAAAAGAGATGGAGGCCAGGATGATAGGGAAAAGAATCCTGGAAATGGTGGGAAATGAGAAAGTTCTGGATAGGGAGACAGAAAAGCTGCGTCCTGTGAGATTCTCGGACTGCGTGATTCTTCTGCGTTCCATCAGCGGTGATTTTGGAGAAACTTTCTCGAGGGTCCTTAAGTCCATGGGCATTCCCACGCACGTGACAACCCGTACAGGATACTTTACTGCGCTGGAAGTGGTTGTACTTTTGAATTATCTGCATATCTGTGACAATCCCAGACAGGATATTCCTCTGGCATCGGTACTTGGATCGCCTATCGGCGGTCTGGACGCAGGGGAGATGGCAGAGCTTCGGATTGAATTTCCGGAAAACAGCCTGTATGACTGTGTCCTCCGGTATGCCGACAGGGGAGGAAAAAATGCACTTAAGGAGAAGCTTAACGGATTTCTGGAGCTTCTGAATGAGATCCGCGGTCAGGTGTCCTATACGCCAATCCATCAGCTGATCCGGCTGATTCTGGAAAGAACGGGATATGGTCGTTACGTACAGGCCATGCCCGGAGGAAAGCAGCGGCGGGCCAATCTCAATATGCTGCAGGAAAGAGCCAGAGATTATGAAAAAACCAGCTACAGAGGGCTGTTTAATTTTATACGCTATATTGAGCAGCTTCAGAAGAGTCAGGTGGATTTCGGAGAGGTCAATGTTCTGGGAGAAGAGGAAGATACGGTGCGGATTATGACAATTCATAAGAGCAAGGGTCTGGAATTTCCGGTGGTATTCCTGGCCGGTCTGGGGAAAAAGTTTAACCTGAGAGATCTGAATTCTTCCTTTGTCATTCATCCGGAAATGGGACTGGGCATGGACTGCATTGATGTGAACCGGAGGATAAAGACTCCCACGCTGTTTAAGCAGGCGGTACGACAGAAGCTTTTAAAAGAAAGTTTAAGCGAAGAATTAAGAGTTCTATACGTGGCTGTCACCAGAGCCAGGGAGAAGCTGATTCTGACGGGAACCATTGATCGATTGGAAAAGCGTATTGCCGACTGTGCCGGACTGCCTGGACAGAAAGAGCTGCTGCTTCCCGGATGGATGATGGACAGCGGAAGAGATTACTGGTCCTGGATACTTCCTGCTCTGGCACGCAGCCGTGATTTCCGGTGCATGTTTGAAAAATATGATATTTCACCGGCGCCTGGCGGCATGATGGAAACGGAAGGAAGCGGCTTTGTCATTCGGGTAGTTGCACCTCAGGAACTGACAGTTCATGAGCTGGGCCGTCAGGTGGACAGAGAGATAAGCAAAAGACGGATGGCCGCCTGGGACGGCCGTCAGGTATATGATAAAGAATACAGAAAACTGCTGGATGAGAGGTTTTCCTATGTATATCCGTACGAACGGCAGAAAAATCTGCCGGTAAAGGTGACAGTCTCTGAATTAAAGGCGCGGGAGCAGGAGGAAGTGACGGAAGAACTTTACTTTGAGCCGGATATCATTCCGCTGATTCCACACTTTATCAGTGAAAAAGAACAGACGCTTACAGGCGCGGACAGGGGTACTGCCTATCACCGGGTGATGGAGCTGCTGAATTATGAGGATGAGGGGACGATGGAAGAAATTGAAAAGCAGCTGGATGCTATGGTGCGGGAAGGCAGGCTGACGAAAGAAATGCATGACTGTATCGATCTGGAGGAGTTGTTTGATTTCAGAAACAGTCCGCTGGGAATGAGGATGAAAAAAGCTGCCGGCGATGGCAGGCTGTTCCGGGAGCAGCCCTTTACCATGAGCATTCCGGCGCCGGGAGAGGTAACGGGAGATGATACGGTGCTGGTTCAGGGAATTATTGATGCCTACTTTTATGAAAATGAAGGCATTGTTCTGGTGGATTATAAAACGGATCATGTGTTCCGGGAGGAAGTTCTGCTTGATAAATACAAAAAGCAGCTGGATTATTATGAAGAAGCTTTGAAACGGACGATACAGATACCTGTAAAAGAAAAAATTATTTACTCTCTCACGATGGGAAAGGAAATACGTTGCTGAAAATATGAAAAAATGAGGTGATGATATGTTCTGTGAAAAATGTGGCACAAAAAATGAAGAGGGCGCCCGGTTCTGCGGGGAATGCGGCTCACCGCTGCCGCCGTCGGAACCTGCTTACCGGCGGCAGTATCAGCCGGATACAGGGCCGGATCATAATTATAAGACCGTCAGGAAAGACAAAGGAGTATACGCTCTGATGGCGGCGGCCATTGTGCTGGGAGTGCTTATTGTGGTCATGGCGGCGGTTCTGGTGAAAACCAGTTACGATGCCGGAAGCCGGGAAGATGAAGAGCTGGAAGCTCTGATGGCTGAAGCAGACGTGGAAAATGAGGGGGAAGGAACGGATGATGTTGCGCCGGAACCGTCCCAGGAGACAACGCCGGAACCGACGGCTGAAGCAGTGCCTCAGGTTACGGCGGCTCCCACACAGGAAGCGGCTCCGGCGCCGACGCAGGAAACTGTGCCAGAGACAGCGCCGACAGAGGAGTATGTGGCGGTAAAGTACGGACTTCAGGCGCCGGCATCGGATTTTATGTTTCCTTACAGCAGTGAACGGCTTCTGACGCAGGCAGAGCTGGATACTATGGAAGATGCCAGTGTGGAAGTCATGCATTCCAAATCGCAGCTGGCCATTAATGAGATTCTGGCCCGTTACGGATACTCTTTTAATCCGGATACAAGCGATACGGCCAGGGAGATTTACAGCCGGGTTTCCGGAAAAGAATGGTATCAGCAGGCACAGCAGCAATGTTCCTACAGTGATTCCAACAGCCTGATTGCTGACATGAATGCGGTAGAAAAAGAAAATATCAATATGATCAATACCTGGCAGCAGGAACATGGATGTTATTATTAAAAAGACGGATCATTGGATCTGTCTTTTTTAATATTACGATGTTGGGGGAAGAAGCCTTTAATTTATGATGCCTAAGGATTGTTTCGTGCTTCGCGCTCGCACAACCTTACCGGATATTCGCATACTTTGCCCCTGACATAATATTATATTGACTTACAATATTATATATCATATAATATTGTAAAATGAATAATATTAAACGTTGTATAATAAATGCAGAGAAAGCAGGGTGAGAATATGGTCTTTAATACGGGAGCAGCTCTTCTTGACGCGATCGTTCTGGCGGTTGTATCAAAAGAAGAGGAAGGAACATACGGCTATAAGATTACCCAGGACGTCCGCCAAGTGTTGGATGTGTCAGAATCCACGCTGTATCCCGTGCTGCGCAGGCTGCAGAAGGATGAGTGCCTGATGGTATATGACCGGGAGTTTGGGGGGCGAAATCGGCGATATTATAAGATTACGGAGAAAGGGAGTGTCCAGCTGCGGTTATATCAGCTGGAGTGGAAAAGCTATTCGTCGAAAATTACGAAGCTCTTTGAAGGGGGAATTGAAGGATGAACAGAAAGGAATTCATGGAGCAGCTGGAAAGGCTGCTGGCAGATATACCGGATGGCGACCGGGAGGATGCCATTGCATATTACAATGATTACTTTGACGAAGCCGGAGAAGAGCATGAGGCGGAAATCATTCAGGAACTGGGGAGTCCCGGGAAGGTGGCGGCTACTATCATGGCCGGCATGGGCCGTGATGACAGCCGGGGAGAATATACGGAGCAGGGATATCAAGACAGCCGTTTTAAAGAAAGGATACACGTGCCGGCGGATAAGGAGAGACAGGAAAGACAGAAAAGAGGACGAAGCGGCTGGGTTCTGATCATTATACTGCTGATTTTTGCCTCACCTATGCTGCTGGGAATCGGAGGCGGCATCTTAGGTATTTTTCTGGGAATTGCCGGTGCCCTTCTGGGTGTGATCGCAGCCGCTTTTGCTGCAGGTATCGGATGCCTGGCGGGTGGAGTGGCAAACGTGGCCGTTGGAATCGGCCGATGCTTTTCTGATCCTGGTGCAGGACTTATGATGATGGGATCCGGAATGATCTCCGCAGCAATAGGAATTTTGTTTGCCGTGCTGTTTCTATGGGTGATATTCGGCATTCTGCCCGGAGTTTTTCGGATAGTGATAAACTGGTGCTCCAGGGTTTTGCACAGAGGCAAAGGGGGAAGGGCTCATGAAGAAAACGTATAAAGTTCTGGCGGCAATAAGTGCTGCTTTGGCCGGAGCTGGTCTGCTTTTGTGCATTGCCGGCTTTATACTGGGAGGAAAACTGGAAAACAGCAGTCTGATCCCATGGAAAGAAGATTCCGGAAACCTGCGGGGCGGAATATTCGAGACGGTGTGGGAAGGCAGCGAAAATGAGAATTCCGACAATGTGGAATCGCTTAATGTAGATATAGGGACTGCTTCTCTGATTATGGAACACGGAGATTACGATGGGATCCAGGTAGAGTCTGATATATCCGGGACAAAGACGAAGGTGTGGATGGAAGGATCGGAACTGAACATCAAAAGCCGGGGCAGATGGCTGAAACCTGGAAAAGGAGGAGCAGTTAAAGTATATCTTCCGGAAAAGAGCCGCTTCAGGGAAGTGCTTTTTGATGTGGGAGCGGGAAGTATCACAGTTGACAGGCTGGAAGCGGAAAAAATAACCATTGATACCGGCATGGGAGAATTTACAGGCAGCGGTCTGCTGAGAACAGAAGCGCTGGATTGCCATGTGGGAATGGGAGATGTTTATATTGAGGAAGCGGATTCCCGGGAAACATATCTGGACTGCTCTATGGGAAGCCTGGATATTGTAATGAGGGGCAGCTGGGAAGACTATTATCTGACTGGAGAATGTTCTTTGGGTGATCTGTCTACAGAAGATGACAGCTGGAGTCTGGATTCTGATATCATGTGGGGCAATGAGGATGGAGACAGAAGTATAAATGCAGAGTGCAGCCTTGGAGAAATTATGATAGAAACGACGCGTTGACAGGAGGTTTTATTATGGAAAATAAGAGACTATATCGTTCATCTACCAATTATATGCTGGCGGGAGTCTGCGGGGGAATCGCAGAGTTTTTCAATATTGATCCTACGCTGGTACGGCTGGGCTGGGTTTTGTTCTCATGTCTTGGCGGTTCTGGAATTCTGGCCTATATTATAGCGGCCATTATTATTCCGAAATAAGAATAAAAAAAGAAAAAAAGGTCATACTCCCAAAAGAAAAGGAGTGTGACTTTTTATGAAGAAAGAAAAGAAAGTGGATCTAAGCCAGGTGTCCCAGGAAGAGCGGTTGAAATATGAGATTGCAGAAGAGCTGGGACTGTTGGATCGAGTGCTGGAAAACGGCTGGAAAACTCTTTCGGCAAAAGAGACAGGACGGATCGGCGGTCTGGTTACCAAACGCAAGAGAAAACTCAGTCAGGAGTAAGGAGGGAAGCAGCCGCTTCCAGCCAGAGGTCAGCCAGGAACTGACAGCCCTTTTGAGAAAGATGGATACCGTCCAGGGTAAAAGGAGAGCCGCCCAGGGCATCGTTCCGGCTGTTCATTCGATCGTGAAGGGGCAGGAACAGACTGTGATACGAAGCAGCAAGAGTTTTAATGACTTTGCTTTCCTGACGGACAAGGGGATGAAACAGAAGGTATTCCTCAGGACGGGAAAAGACAAAGGGTTCCATCAGAATAAGCTCGGCGTGAGGAAGAGATAGCCGGATCTGAGATAAAATTTCTTTGTAAATTTCTTCGAACTTTAGAGGAATACGGTCAATTTGTCCGTAAATCTGAGCTGCGATATCATTGACGCCGATTAAAATGGTGATGATATCCGGAGCAAGATCCAGACAGTCCCTTTTCAGGCAGCGCAACAGGTCTGCACTGGTGAACCCGTCATGCCCCCGGTTGATTACAGTGAAGCAATTATGAGGAAGACGGCTGTAGATTACAGACACATATCCATCTCCCAGGCTGTAAGGTGTATCCAGAAACAGCCGGTGGCTGTCAGTGATACTGTCACCGATAAAAAGAAGTGTTTTCATATTTTCATTGTGACCTCGGATATTTTTTTAATAATGACTTTGAAAGATTTGTATTATCGTATCACAGAAGAAACGGAAAAACAATTAGCGTATGATAAAATTACGTATCTGAAATGCGGATTACTGCAAACAGGTGAAATAGCGGTTGACGCGGCGGACAATGTGTGATAATATAATTTTTGTATAATTCCATATTAATGCAGTAAGTGCATCGGAAATTTCCGATGAAGAGGGAATTGGGTGAGAATCCCAAGCGATCCGGTCACTGTATTTAGGGAGCGATACTTCAGTATCCCATTGTACGTTTTGTATGAGAAGGGGAAGTAAAGCGATGATCTATAAGTCAGGAAACCTGCTTACTGTGTACAAGGTTGAAGCTTCCGTGTAAAGTTTAACAATCCTGATTTATCGCCTGCAAGTGATATGTCTGCTTTGTTTATACGGAGCAGGCATTTTTTGTTGGCATGGTTCCAGAAATATGGAATAGCAAGAAAACATAACGGTTTGAGACCTTATAATACGGATTATGCAAAATTAAACGGCAGGATGATACTCCGATTTTGAAAGACCGGTTAAATTGATAATATTTTCCTCCGCAACGGCAATCTTATCAATGTTTCCTCTTAACCGGCGTTCGTTTGCTCGTGGACAGCAGGAAGAATCATCCACTTTTAAGAGTGTGGCAGCGGGACTGCGATTTCCCGTCTGCCATACTTTTTTCAGTAACTGTTCTGTTATTCCGATGGTCATATGAAGGAATAGTTGCTTTTTACACAAGGAAAGGCTTGACAACCATGCGGAAAATGTCTTATGATTAAATCCAATTGGTAAAGGTTATGAAAAAGAGGAGTACGTTTTCAGACCCCTGCAGAGAGGGACGGTCAAAGGCTGGAAGCCGTCACCGGGAAGGGAAAACGGAAGGTAGCTTTGGAACCGGCCGGCCGAGAAACCAGAAATAAGCCGGCACGTGTTGTCTGCGTTACAGGACAGCAGAGATATCCGTCATATGGCGGATAATAAAGGTGGTACCGCGATAAACTCGCCCTTTGCACGGATGTGTAAAGGGCTTTTTCATTGACAGGAGGTAATATGAACAGAGAATTAGCCAAGGTTTATAACCCGAAAGAAATGGAAGACCGGATCTATCAGAATTGGCTGGACAAGGGATATTTCCATGCCAAGGTCAATCCGGATAAAAAACCGTTTACTATTGTGATGCCCCCGCCAAACGTAACGGGACAGCTTCATATGGGACATGCTCTGGATAATACCATGCAGGATATTCTGATCCGTTTTAAAAGAATGCAGGGTTATGAAGCGCTCTGGCAGCCGGGAACAGACCATGCAGCCATTGCCACAGAGGTAAAGGTTATTGAAAAACTGAAAGAAGAAGGAATTGACAAAGATGAAATCGGCCGGGAGGAATTTCTGAAGCATGCCTGGGCATGGAAAGAAGAATACGGCGGAAAAATCATTAACCAGCTGAAAAAAATGGGATCTTCCGCTGATTGGGAGAGAGAACGCTTTACCATGGATGAAGGATGTTCCCGGGCAGTGGAGGAAGTTTTCCTGAATCTGTATAAAAAAGGCTATATTTACAAGGGCTCCAGAATTATCAATTGGTGTCCCGTCTGCCAGACTTCTATTTCAGATGCGGAAGTGGAACATATCGATCAAAAAGGGCATTTCTGGCATATCAAATATCCGGTTGTTGGAGAAGAGAATCAGTATGTGGAAATTGCAACTACCCGTCCGGAGACACTTCTGGGCGATACTGCCGTTGCGGTTAATCCTCAGGATGAGAGATATACCCATCTGATAGGCAAGATGCTGAAGCTGCCGCTGACAGACCGGGAGATTCCGGTCATCGCGGATGAATATGTGGATATGGAATTCGGAACAGGATGTGTAAAAATCACACCGGCCCACGACCCCAACGATTTTGAAGTCGGCAAGCGCCATAATCTGGAAGAAATCAATATTATGAATGATGATGCTACCATTAATGAGCGGGGCGGAAAATATGCGGGAATGGACCGTTACGAGGCCCGGAAAGCTATGGTGGAAGATCTCGAAAAGCAGGGGCTGTTGGTAAAAGTAGTGGATCATGAGCACAGTGTGGGTACTCATGATCGGTGCAAGACTACGGTAGAGCCAATGGTTAAGCCCCAGTGGTTTGTCAGAATGAAAGAGATGGCCAAGGCGGCCATGGATGTTCTGAAAACGGATGATCTGAATTTTGTACCGGAACGGTTTGATAAAATTTATCTGCACTGGCTGGAAAATATTAAAGACTGGTGTATTTCACGTCAGCTTTGGTGGGGGCATCGGATTCCGGCCTATTACTGTGATGAATGTGGGGAAGTAGTGGTGCAGAGAGGAATGCCGGACAAATGCCCCAAATGCGGCTGTACTCATCTGACACAGGATGAGGATACGCTGGATACCTGGTTTTCTTCCGCACTGTGGCCTTTCTCTACACTGGGCTGGCCGGATAAGACACCGGAGCTGGAATATTTCTATCCCACCAATGTGCTGGTAACGGGATATGATATTATTTTCTTCTGGGTTATCCGTATGGTATTTTCCGGACTGGAGCAGACAGGCAAATCACCTTTCAAGCATGTGCTGATTCATGGCCTTGTCAGAGATTCCCAGGGAAGAAAGATGAGTAAATCTCTGGGTAATGGAATTGATCCGCTGCAGGTAATTGATCAGTACGGTGCGGACGCTCTGAGACTTACCCTGATCACCGGCAATGCGCCCGGAAATGACATGCGTTTCTACTGGGAACGGGTTGAGGCAAGCCGGAATTTTGCCAATAAGATATGGAATGCTTCACGGTTTATTCTGATGAATATGGAAGATGTCAACATAAAAGAGCCGGAAAAAGATCAGCTGGAGACGGCGGACAGATGGATTCTGTCCCGGCTGAATTCGCTGACAAAAGAAGTGACTGACAATATGGAAAGCTTTGAGCTGGGGATTGCCGTATCCAAGATTCATGATTTTATCTGGGATGAATTCTGCGACTGGTATATTGAAATTGCGAAACAGAGGATCTGGGCAAAAGAAGAAAAACCGGAAGCGGCCGGATGTGCTTTGTGGACGCTGAAAACTGTTCTGTCAGGCGCCCTGAAGCTTCTCCATCCGTATATGCCTTTTATTACCGAAGAAATTTACTGTACGCTCCATCCGGAAGAGGAATCTATTATGATTTCCAGTTGGCCGGAATACCGGGAAGACTGGAATGATCCGCAGGCGGAGCAGACAGTGGAAAATGTAAAAGAAATTGTAAAAGGTGTGCGTAATATCAGATCCGAAATGAATGTTGCTCCATCCAAAAAGATTCATGTGATCATTGTGCCGGAGGATCATGCGGTGCAGCAGCGTCTGGATGCTTTAAAAGAAATGTATCAAAAGCTGATGGGAGCCGGACAGGTGACCGTTCAAAGTGACAGAACCGGCATTGGCGACGATGCAATTTCTGTGGTTGTTCCGGGTTCAGTGGTATATCTTCCTCTGGATGAGCTGGTGGACAAGGAAAAGGAACGGGAGCGTCTTTTGAAAGAAGAGGAACGTCTGAACAAAGAATTAAGCCGTGTGAAAGGTATGCTGGGCAATGAAAAATTCATAAGCAAAGCGCCGGAGGCCAAAGTTCAGGAAGAAAGGGAAAAGCTGGAGAAATATACAAAGATGATGGAACAGGTTAAAGAAAGGTTGAAACAACTGTAAAGATCATGAAAAGAATTAAAATCAACAGGGGGAAAGTGGTTCAGATATGCAACTGGTTTTCGCTGCCTCTGCAGTTTCTGGGTGTATGTCTGTTGTATCTGATCATGGAAGCGATCTGCCGCCATTCTTTCTATGATGCGGTCAGTTATATGCTGGACAGCAGACTTGTATTTTTATATAATGCATTTCTGATTTTTGTGACGACGACGCTGGTATACCTGACGAGAAGAAGGATTTTTGCCCGGACTCTCATTTTTGCCATATGGCTGATTCTTGGAATTATCAACGGTGTGGTTCTGGCCTGCAGAGTTACGCCTTTTACCGGTCCTGACCTGAAGCTCGTAACAGAAAGTCTTCGGATACTGAATAAATATCTGTCCGTGGGCATGGTCGTTGTGGTAATCATTCTTTTTATTCTGTTGATAGCCGGGCTTGTTTTTCTGGCTGTCAAAGCACCGAAGTACAAGGGGAAAATGTATTACAGACTGAATATTCCTCTGGTTATTGTCGCTGCAGCTTCTTTTCTGCTGGTGACGAATCTGGCGCTTAAAGAGAGGGTTCTTTCCAGCTATTTCGGCAACATTGCCTTTGCCTATGAAGATTACGGTTTTCCTTACTGTCTCGGGACTACCTTTTTTAATACGGGTATAGACTGCCCCAATGGCTATGGGGAAGAACTGATGCAGAAAATAGTCCGCAGTACCCAGACGAATGAAAAAACTGAGCTGCCGGAGGAACCGGTGAATATAGTATTTCTGCAGCTGGAATCTTTTTTCGATCCGGAACTGGTGGAATTTCTCAAGCTTTCGGAAGACCCTATTCCCAATTTCCGGAAACTGATGAAAGAATATACATCAGGATATTTCCGGGTGCCGTCTGTAGGGGCCGGTACGGCAAATACGGAATTTGAAACCATAACCGGTATGAGTCTGCACTATTTTGGGCCGGGAGAATATCCATATAAGTCTGTTCTGCAGGATAAAACGTGTGAAAGTGTGCCCTATGTACTGAAAGGACTTGGATATTCCACCCATGCCATTCATAATAATGAGGCCAATTTTTATTCCAGAAGAAAAGTTTTTGCCAATTTGGGATTCCAGACATTTACTTCTGAGGAATATATGCCGGATATTTCTGACACTACTCCTACAGACTGGGTGAAGGATTATATCCTGACGGATGAAATAATGAAATGCCTGGAAGCGACGGAAGGGCCGGATTATGTCTATACTATTTCTGTGCAGGGTCACGGAGATTATCCTACGGAACCGGTGCTGGATGACCCGGAAATTACTGTAACAGGTGCGGAAAACCGGGAAAAGAATAATTATTCCTGGGAGTATTATGTAAATCAGCTGAAAGAGATGGATGATTTCATTCAGGAGCTGGTAGATACACTGGAAGATTACGATGAGCCCGTCGTTCTGGTAATGTACGGGGATCATCTTCCCACCATGGGGCTGACGGCAGAAGATGTGGAAAACCGTTACTTATTCCAGACACAGTATGTGATGTGGGATAATATGGGGCTGGAAAAGGACGATGTCAATCTGGCGTCTTATCAGATAGGAGCGGAAGTATTGGATCGTATCGGTATTCATGACGGAACAGTGATCTCCTATCATCAGACACGCAAAGGAACGAAGAATTACCAGGTGGATCTGGAAGCGCTGCAGTATGATATCCTGTATGGCGAGCAGTATGTATATCAGGGGCAGGATCCTTTTATGAAAACAGATTTGCAGCTGGGAGTTGTGCCTATTACTTTCACCGGAGTCAACCGGATGACGGATGGAACTTATTATATCAGCGGCACGAATTTTACAGCATCCAGCAAACTGGAAATAAACAGAGAACTGGTAGAGGATACAATTTATATCAGTCCCACACTGTTGATGGTACGGGATGTGGTTCTGGAGGATGGAGATTCGCTGACCGTGGCGCAGCAGAGTAACAGTTCTACTCACCGTGTGCTGTCCAGGACAGATGAACTGATTTATGAAGAGACTGTTCCCGATTCAGAGGATCCGGAGCTGACCTCGATTCCTGAGTGATTGGAATAAAAAGATTTTTAGTCGGAACCGGCGTGTCAGGTCACGCCGGTTCCGATTCGTTTTCATCAGCAGACAGATTCAAAATGGGGTATCCTAAAGTAAATCTTCAAACTGATGTAAGACAGACTTACCAGTTTGGAGGTTTATTTTATGGAAGGGGAAAAAATTATGCCAGCTTCCAATTCTGGCTTTCTGTCTGCAACTTTACCATATGAGCATACAGGCCTTTTTGCTTCATTAACTTTTCCGGTGAACCTTCTTCTGCCACGGTTCCTTCTGAAAGTACTACGATTTTATCCGCTCCGGCTACAGTGCGCATCCTGTGGGCAATTACCAGAACAGTCTTATCCGCGATCAGACGGGAGAGTGCAGTTTGAATCAAGGTTTCATTTTCAACATCCAGTGAAGCGGTTGCTTCATCCAAAAGAATAATCGGAGCGTTTTTCAGAAAAGCTCTTGCAATGGATATCCGCTGTCGTTCGCCTCCGGAAAGCTCGCACCCGTTTTCACCGATAGTAGTATTCCAGCCATCCGGCAGTTTTTCAACAAATTCATCTACATTAGCGAGCCTTCCCGCAGCCAGTACCTGTTCATCAGTAGCGTTCTTATTTCCGATCCGTATGTTCTCCAAAATCGTATTGTCGAACAGAGTAACATCCTGAAATACAATGGAGAACAGGGAAAGCAGCGCCTCAGGGTCAATCTGTGAAATATCCATCCCTCCCACGGTGATTTTCCCACAGCTTACATCCCAAAACCTTGCTGCCAGGCGGGAAACTGTCGTCTTGCCGCCGCCGGACGGTCCCACCAAGGCTGTAACCTCTCCCTGTTTCGCGGTAAAGGAAACGTTTTTCAGTACGGTTTCTCCTGTGTTGTAGGCAAAATCTACGCGGTCGAAGGTAATATCATATCCTTTGTTGGAAAGTCTGTTATCTCCCTGCTGAATCGGATGATCGAGGATTTCATTCATACGGGCGATATTGGTGCGGGTGCTGATAATGGCCGCCAAATTTTGCAGCGCCCCCTGCAGCGGGTCGTAAAGCCTTGATACAACAAGTAAAAAAAGGAAGAAAGTCAGCACATTAAGTCTGCCGTTTATCAGCAGGACAGAGCCTGCAAGAGCAACCGTGGCGATTCCCAGTTTTAAAACCAAGGATGCAGATACCACAAAAGCAGCCAGCCCAAATTCGTTTAGAATCGAGCGGTGTTCCACAGCGCGGATTTTCTTTTCCAATCCTTTTAAGTATTCCTGTTCGGCATTGTTGGCTTTTAGGTCGCGCACCGTCTCAATGCATTCCTGAATGCCGTCTGCGCAGGCCATCTTCACATCCATTGCTTTCTGGTTGAGCCGTTCCTGAACCTTTGCAGAGAAGCCTACAATGGCAAAAGCGATCGGCAATACCCAAAGAGCCGCCAGCGCCATGCGCCAGTCGAAGGTTAATAGGCCGATGGAAATCAGGACTGTGGAGATAATGGAGCCTGCCAGTTCGGGTATAAAGTGGGAGAAACTCTGTTCCAAAAATGTACAGTCAGCCATAATGGTGCTGGTGAGGTCGGCCAAATCCTTTTTCCCGAAGAACGACAGCGGGATTTTTCGCAGACGTTCCGCCAGTGTAATTCGCCGCACACCGCTTTCTGTATAGGTGGCAAAATAAGTGGCGTTGTACTGAATATAAGTGGTAAGCAGAATCAAGCCAATGCACACCACACAGCCGATGACATAAAATGCAATTTTTTCACCGGGAACGCCGTCATTCATCAGATCAGCGACAAAAAAATACAGCAGACTCACAGGCAGCATGAAAGAAAGATTTTGCAGAACGCAGGCTGCACAGCCTTTTACCAGATCTTTTGCCCCTTGTCTGGAAAGGGCATATCGCTTTTGAAGCCAGTTAATCACTTTATTGTACCTCCTTTACAACTTTCCACTGAACGGAAGTTTGATAGTCTTTCCACATCCGGCTGAAAACACCGTCTTGTGCCAGCAGATCACGGCTGGCGCCGCTTTCGGCAATCTGTCCATCGCAAATGACATAGATTTTATCTGCGCCAACTACCGTGGAGAGTCTGTGGGCAATCATAATCACCGTTTTTCCTTCGGACAGCTTGGAGAAAGCTGCCTGCACACGGGCTTCGTTATCCGGGTCGGCAAAAGCGGTAGCCTCGTCAAGAATAAGGATAGGCGCGTCTTTCAGCATGATACGGGCAATCGCAATCCGCTGCTGTTCGCCGCCTGAAAGGTAAACACCATTTGTGCCTATTACAGTGTCTGCGCCCTGGGGCAGCTTTTCAAGAATATCATCGCACTGGGCATTATGGAGGGCGGCCAGGATTTCTTCACGGGTTGCGCCCGGCCTTCCCATCCGCACATTTTCTAAAATCGAAGCTTTGATTAGGCGGCTGTTCTGGAACACAAAAGAGACGGTATTCATAAGTTCCTCTTTTGAGATGTCCCGCACATCTACGCCTCCTATCTTTACACTGCCTCTTTGCAGATCAAAGAACCGGCAGATCAGATTGGCAAGGGTGGTTTTTCCTCCGCCGGATGGTCCTACAAAGGCCACTTTCTGTCCCGGGGGGATCGTAAGAGAGATGTCCTTGATAACCTCGTTTTCTCCATCATAGCTGAAATGGACATGACTAAGCTGTACCGAGGCATCGCGGGAGTGCTTTGGCTGCTTAGGTTCCGTAAGGGGCTTCAGGTTCAATACGCTGTCGATTCTCTGCAGGGCATCGTCTACAATCATGGCATTTTCACTTTGAAACATAATGCGGGTGAGTGTAACGGAGATTATAGGCGTAATGATGATATAAAACATCCGTTATATGGTTTTGGTGACCGCTCTGTGTTTCATTGCATGGATTGACTGGCACGAAAAGAGAATTCCCAATAGTATGTTAAAAACACTTCTGTTCATCAGAATTCTTTTGCTTGTGCCGGAATGGGTTTTGTTCGCGGAAATTGGATTGCCGCTTCTTTTGTCTTCTGTATTTGGGATGCTGACGGGAGGTATATTGTTTCTTCTTGTCTATTTTCTTTCCAGAGGCGGCGTTGGTATGGGGGATGTGAAGCTTATGGGTATAATTGGCTGTTATGTAGGTATCGGTGGAATCATGCCGACTGCTTTTTTGACAGTAATAGTTTCTGCAATCTACAGTATTATTCTGCTGGCTTTAAAAAAAATCGGATTAAAGGAGGAGATACCGTTTGCGCCATTTGTACTGGCCGGTACCGTGCTTGCAATGGCTCTTGGTATATAAAGCATAATGAAGAAAAGCATAATTCTGTTAATGGCGGTACTGCTGGGACTGGCATGGTATTCTGCGGTTTCAGAAACTGCCGGTGCCCCTGTGAAGGCAAAAGAGCATATGGAAAAGGCAGCCGAATTAGAAAAAAAAGAGATATATGTAGATGCTGTCCTGGAATATGAAAATGCGTTGGAATATGACCCTGATAATGAAGATATTTATCTTCATCTGGCGGATGCTACGTTAAACAGTGGAGATATGGACGGCTTTATTTCTGTTTGTAAGAAAACGGCGGAAACTTTTCAGGACAGCTCAAGAGCGCTGGATCTTCTCATGAATTATTACATAGACAACGATTATAAAGAAAGGGCGATAAAGTATCTGGAGAATTTTATAGAAGAGTATCCGAAAAACCAGAATGCCCTTGCGTGGTTTGAAAAGCTGAAAGGAAGCTATACGGAATTGTACTGTTATTATGAGGCACTTGGAGAGATTGTAAATCATTCTATGGTGGTTCTGGAAGAGGGGAAATATGGTCTGGCAGATGCTGTGGGCAATGAAATTATTCCATGTGAGTATAAGGAAATGTATCCATTTTCAGAAGAAGGTTTTGCGCTGGCGCAGAAAGACGATGGCACATGGGTTTATATTGATGAAAATAATCAGGTGAGAAAAGCGCCGGAAAATGAGTACGACACACTGGGGATGTATACGGAAGAAGGAACAGTAGCCGAAAGAAACGGAAAGTATGGATTCTTGGATGAAAATATGGAACCAATCGGCGAATTTGCATGGGACGGTCTGACGGGATTGGAAAATGGTGTTGCCGCAGCGCAAAGTGGAGGAGAATGGAGCCTTATTAGCAAAAACGGAAAGGAAAGAAGCCAGGGGCGATATGAGGATGTGATTGTGGATGACAACGGATTTTGCTCCCGGCAAAAACGTGTTTTTGTAAAAAGTGATGGAGCATATCGGCTGATAAATACAAAAGGAAAAGCAGTAGGAGAACTCACTTTTGAAATGGCGAGAGCATTTACAGATGAAGGTTATGCGGCGGTTTGTAAGGATGGTCAGTGGGGGTATGTAGACGAGGATGGTGAACTTGTACTTGACTGTCAGTATGAGGATGCGCAGTCTTTTCAAAATGGTTTTGCCGCAGTATGCATCGATGGGAAATGGGGATATATTGATGAACAGGGAACGGTGGTCATACAGCCGGAATTTCTTATGTGTTCTCACATTTCTGATGAAGGGACGGCGGCAGTTCAGTTGGAGGAAAATGGGGATAAGACCTGGAAACTGATTCAGCTGAATTTGTTCCAGTGATGAGGAGAGGGAGGACGTGATGATATGATTTCTTTTAGTTACGAAGAACAGGCGGGAAAAAGATATCTGGTTTACGAGAAAAAAGCGGAAGATACGTTGGATTTTCTCACATTGGAAATGATAAGAAATAATAAGATCGAAGGGCTTGCACCCTTTACCTGCATTCAAATTGACGGCAGGGTGTTGATGAAATATGATATTACAGAACTTATTTCAATAAAAAAATATTTATCGGGTCTGGTCAGTCGTCAAAAACTGTTGAATATATTAGAAAATATATTGGATGTGTTGGTGGAGGCGGAAGAATATCTATTAGAAACATCCTCTTACGTATTTGACGAAAATTATGTATATGTTTTACCGAAAAAGGATCGTGTGGTAATGATTGTACTCCCTGTGGTATGTGAAATGCAGAGCGAGGAAATGTTTTTAAAAAAACTTCTGCTGAATATCAAATATGATCAAAAGGAGGATTGCAGTTACGTTGCCGGACTGATTAATCTTTTAAGCGGAACGGAAAAATTTTCTGCCTACAGGTTCAGAGAACAGATTGACGCGATCAGGGAACAAAAGGGCTTAAAAATCTCGCCGGAGTCATTGGAACCGGCCAGAATCCTTAGGGATGAGAAAAACAGGAGTGAGGAAGCAGTTATCCGGGAACCTGATATATTAAATACAGGGAACATTCAGCCAGCTTCGGAAGAAAATAATAATGAAACGGCAAAGAAAAATTTTTTAAAAAAACTATTTGGAAAAAAAGAAAAAAAGGGAGAAAAGAAAATACTGTTTTCTGGCATAGAAATTCCGGGGAAGGATAATTCGGAAAATGAAAAAGAGGAGGCAAATATTTCAAAAGAGCAGTTTTTGATTCCTGAGCAAAAAATGGTTTTAGACGAGAAAAAGGTGGAGCAGAGAGATTTTGGGGAAACAGTGTTTGTGGATGAAGGAACGGCGGAAACATTTTTTCTTGATAAGAGTCAGAAAAAAGCAGAACGGAAGTTTCTGCTTCGACGGTGCAATACTAATGAAAATTACGAAATTGCCGGAGAGAAGATCGGAATTGGCCGAAATCCGGCTGCTTCAGAAATCTGTATATCAGGAAATCGGGGAATTGGACGTGTCCATGCGTTTTTTTACATAAGTGATGGGAATGTATATATTGCGGATAATAATTCGAAAAACAAAACATTCGTATGCGGAACACAGCTTAAGTACGGGGAAAAACCTCGAATGCTTCATTCCGGAGATAAAATACAGCTGGGCGATGAAGAGTTCGAATTTTACATTCAGTAAATATGGAGGGCAGAAAAAGAAAGTCAAAAGTTGCGACATAAATTACTTGCAAATAGCCGCCACTTTATTATAATGTATAAGAGTCAGTAGTATTTGACTTAAGTACATGTAAAGTGGTGGTTTATTTTGAATTATACGGAAGCAGTAACATACATTGAAGGAATCGGCAGATTTGCCATCAGAGATCCGCTGGCTCACGCGAAAGAGTTTATGAGAAGACTGGGCAATCCCCAGGATGATCTGAAAGTGATTCATGTGGCCGGAACCAACGGCAAAGGCAGTGTCTGCGCCTATCTGGCATCTATGCTGGAGGCGGGAGGCTATTCCTGCGGACTTTTTACTTCGCCCCATTTGGTATCGATGAATGAGCGTTTTAAAATCAACGGGAAAATGATGGAAGACGATACCTTTGTCCGTCTGTTTCACAAGGTGAAGGCGGTTATCGATGAATTTACTGCAGAGGGCATGGAGCATCCCAGTTACTTTGAAATCCTTTTTGCTGTGGGCATGCTGTATTTCAAAGAACAGAGTGTGGATTTCGCGGTGCTGGAGACGGGACTGGGCGGAAGGCTGGATGCGACCAATACAGTGAAATCGCCGCTGGCATGTATCATCACCTCAATCAGTAAGGATCATACGGAGTATCTGGGGGATACTATAGAAGAAATTGCCGCGGAAAAGGCGGGAATTATAAAGCCGGGAGTTCCCGTAGTATTTGACGGGAGCAGCCGGGAAGCAGCCGGGGTGATTGAAAAACAGGCGAAAAATATGGGAAGTCCCTGTTACAGACTGGATGATTCCATGTACCGCATGGAGGAGCAGACGCCGGAAGGGATTACTTTTCTGTTCGCGGGTGAGGACAGGCTTTTTATTCCCTATATTGCGGCATATCAGATGATGAATGCTTCTCTGGCTTACTATACCATGAAACTTCTGAGGGAAGAACACGGCATAGCAGATGATGTACTGAAAGCAGGGATTGCCGGAACAAAGTGGGAAGGCCGCATGGAGACGGTTCTGCCCGGAGTGATTCTGGACGGGGCCCACAATGAGGATGGTGTGCGGCGGTTTATTGAGACTGCTGTACATTTTAAAAAGAATTACAGAATAACCGTGCTGTTTTCAGCGGTGGCAGACAAGAGGTACCGTCAGATGATCCGGGATATCAGCAGCCGGATCCGGCCGGATGCGGTGGTAGCCACTCAGATTGAAGGATACAGAATTGTTCCTGCTTCTGAACTTGCGGAAGAATTCAGAAAAGACGGATGCAGCTGTGTGGAAGAAGAGCCGGACATTGAAAAAGCCTTTGAACGCGCCCTGGAGAGCAGACAGGACGGCATGCTGTTCTGTGTAGGATCTCTGTATCTTGTGGGCGAGATAAAGAAGTATTTAAGGAGACGCGAAAATGATAAATTATGAGGAAGAACTGAAAAAATTCAAACCCAGCCTGGATGTGGATGAGGTGGAAAGCGCGGTATACAGCAGAGATCTGACGGATGTGATTGACATTCTGAAAGAGATGATGGATGTAAACGGGCAGAAGAAGAAAGAGTGAAAATAATGCAGATAAATTGTATGAATTGCGGAGCGCCGTTGAATGAATCGGCCTACTGTCCCAAATGCGGCTTTGATGTGGTGGTGCAGAAAAAGGTCTACCTCCTGTCTAATCTGTATTATAATCAAGGGCTGGAGAAAGCGGAAATCAGAGACCTTTCCGGTGCTATTGACATGCTGCAGCGCAGTCTGAAATTTAACAAACTGAATATACAGGCCAGGAACCTGCTGGGACTGGTTTACTTTGAAACAGGGGAAGCGGTTTCTGCCCTGAGTGAATGGGTGATCAGTAAGAACATCATGCCGGAAGGAAACATTGCCTCGGAGTATATCAGCCGTCTTCAGGCCAATGCCAATAAACTGGATGTGATTAACCTGACCATTAAAAAATATAATGAAGCACTGGCTTGCTGCCGGAACGGAAGTTACGATGTGGCCGCCATTCAGCTGAAGAAGATTCTGACGCAGAATCCAAAACTGATCAAGGCCTATCATCTGCTGGCGCTGATTTACATCAGCAGAAAACAGTATGAAAAAGCCAGGAAAACGCTGAAAAAAGCGGCAAAAATTGATAAGACCAACGCTACCACACTCCGTTTTCTGAAAGAAGTGGATGAGCAGACCGGAACACATACCAATCTGGAAGGCAGATGGAATTTCCGGCGGGGGAAAGAAGCGGAAGGGGAAGTGTCGCCGGCCAGTGTGGCGGATGTGATTATACCGCCCACCTTCCGAGAGAGTTCGGTTTTTTCTACTATTTTAAATCTTGGCTTTGGAATTATAGTGGGCGCCCTGGTCGTCTGGTTTCTGTTTATGCCGGGAAAAACTCAGAGAATTAACCGGGAAGCCAATGAAAGAGTTACGGAGTACAGCAATACTATGGCCAGTCAGGCAGCGGAGCTGTCCAGGCTGGAGGCGCAGATTTCTGAGTCGGAAGAGACGGTAAACTCCGCCCAGGATCAGATATCAGATGCCCAGGAACAGGTAACCAGCTATGAAAATCTGATAACAGCCTGGGAAGCGTACCAGAATGAAAACTATACCAATGCGGCCAATGCCATGGCGGAAGTTAACAGCGATCTGCTGTCGGTAGAAGCCAAGGCTATTTATGACGATATTTTTGCCAATATTCAGTCCACACTTTTTGCTAATTATAAGAGTGCGGGGATAGAGGCTTTTGATCAGGAAGATTATGCCACGGCTGTGGATCAGCTGGCAAAGGCCATGGAAATTGATAATACGGATTACGAAGTGCTCAATTATCTGGCTCATGCATACAGAGAGAGCGGAGATACGGAAAATGCGGTCAGAATTTTTGAGATGATCATTGAGCAGAATCCTGACAGTGACCAGGCATCCAGTGCCCAGGGATATATTGATGCTATGAACAGCGGAGAAGCCGTTGGGTCGGCGGAACCGGCGGCGGATAACGCCGGAGATGCAGCGGGACAGACCCAGGAGACGGGAACGGTGCAGGGTGAAGTTCAGCCTGAGGAAAATACAGAGAATGATGGAAGTATTGTTCCGGAAGAAACGGATATTCCGGAAGAAGAATAGCCAGAGAAACCTCCAGATTGGGGATGCGCGAAAAAGCGTATCCCCAATTTGTTTTATATCGGCTGGCGGTTAAAAAAGGAAGGAGTTCGGACGGTATGGAAGAAATGTTTCAGATTAACGGAACGGACCTTGTGATTAAAGTTCCAAGGGAGCTGGATCATCATACGGCGGAGAAAATGAATGCGGGAGCAGACCGGATTATTGAACGGAAAAACATTCGGCGGCTGATTTATGATTTTAAGAAAACGGAATTTATGGACAGCTCCGGCGTAGGGGCGATCATGGGGAGGTACCGTAATATCTGTCTGATCGGGGGAGCGGTTCAGGCTGTTCATGTGAATGAGCGGGTGAATAAACTGTTCCATCTTTCGGGGATTGATAAGGTAATAGAGGTGCAAAAAGAAAAGAGCTGGAATAAAGAGGGGAATCAGAAAGGGGATTAATATGGAGCACACCAATGAAATGAGTATTGAATTTGACAGCAGATCCTGCAATGAAGGGTTTGCCCGGGTTGCTGTCGCTGCATTCTGTACACAGCTGAATCCCACGCTGGAGGAAGTGGCGGATGTGAAAACGGCTGTGTCAGAAGCAATTACCAATGCGATTATCCATGGATATGAAAATCAGGTACATAAGATTCGGATAGAGTGTAAAATCGCAGGGCGTGACCTTTATCTGACCGTTATTGACAGAGGCAAAGGTATTGAAAACATCAAACAGGCCATGGAACCCTTGTTTACTACCAGGCCGGAATGGAACCGCTCCGGGATGGGGTTTGCATTTATGGAGGCGTTTATGGATGAAGTGGTTGTA
The DNA here is from genome assembly GCA_050944415.1 of Ruminococcus sp. Lineage (GTDB taxonomy): Bacteria > Bacillota > Clostridia > Lachnospirales > Lachnospiraceae > Ruminococcus_G. Next base: position 16,292 of record JBMNRA010000011.1, on the reverse strand, counting down.
GTCTCGGAACCGGGCCGCGGTACGGAAGTTCATATGAAAAAGACTATAGGAAGCAGAAAAAATGATGATTTTCCGGAATAAAAGGAGGCAGTATGGAACATACCCTTGCGCTGATAGAGCAGGCTCACCAGGGGGATAAGAAAGCAAGGGATACGATTGTCAGCGAAAATATGGGGCTGGTCTGGAGTATTGTAAAACGATTCCTGAACCGGGGGGTTGATATGGAAGATCTGTTTCAGATAGGCTGTATCGGCCTTTTGAAGGCAGTGGATAAATTTGATCTGGGTTATCAGGTGAAATTTTCCACATATGCGGTCCCTATGATTGCCGGAGAGATGAAACGGTTCCTCAGAGACGATGGAATGATCAAAGTAAGCCGTTCTCTGAAAGAAACGGCGTATAAAGCTTATACGCAAAGGGAACTGCTGGAAAAACAGCTGGGAAGAGAGCCGTCGCTGAGAGAACTTTCCCAGGCTTTGCATGTTGAGGAGGAGGAGCTGATCGAAGCCATGGATGCAGGGGCACAGGTTGAATCGCTTCAGCAGACAATTTATCACAGTGAAGGCACGGACATTGAATTAATGGACAAGCTGGAAGAAGAATCTGGCGTCCAGGAAAAGATACTGGATCGGATGATGCTGAAAGAAGTGTTGGGCACGTTGGATGCCAGGGAAAGAGAACTGATTTATAAACGGTATTTCCAGGATATGACACAGACTGCAATTGCTGATGAAATGGGAATGACTCAGGTTCAGGTGTCGCGGATGGAGAAAAAAATTTTAAAAAATATGCGGGGAAAGTTAATTTGACTTTCCCCGCATATTTTTTGTAAAAAACCAGAATACTACTGGTAAAACGAGAGGGAAAGAAGGGAATGTATGGCCAACAGAAAAGGAATGATCTGCCTTATGATTCTGATTCTGGCGCTGGTTTCCGGCGTGCTGTGGTATCTGTGGGCTCAGAACAGGACAGAGCAGGAACACGGAGGAACACTGGTGAAGTATGAGGCGGTAAAGGATGCGATGGTATGAGCGTTACACTTTATATGCAGACAGATAAAAACATAAGAGTGGATCACACGGATGTCTTTCTGAAAGACGTGGCTGCTCTTTCCTGCAGTGATCCGACGGTTCTGGCCAGAATGCAGGCGCTTAAAATCTGTACCATTCATGAGGAACAGTATGGAAGATATCCGGTGGCAGTATCGGATATTCTGAAAAAAATACAGAAAGAAAATCCGGATGTGGAAGTCGTGCATCTGGGAGAACCGAATTTTATTCTGACTTTTGAAAATCCACGGGACAAAAACAGATGGCACAGTGCAGGAAAGGTAATCTTTGTGTGCCTGGTGACGTTTTTTGGAACGGCTTTTTCCATCATGACTTTTAATACGGATGTGGATCTTCCCAGCCTTTTTCACCATGTGTATGAATCTTTTACCGGAATGCCCTATACTGGTATTACCATTCTGGAAATTTCTTATTCGTTGGGGATCGGTCTGGGCGCCATATTCTTTTTCAATCATTTCGGAAAAAGAAAAATTACGCAGGATCCTACGCCTATGGAGGTCGAAATGCGTACTTATGAAGATTCCGTAGATACAACGATTATTGAACAGCAGGAAAGGAAAAGTCAGGGACAGTCATGATGTACGTATTAATGGGAATGCTGGGACTGATTTTCGGAGCGGCTATTGCCAGCGGTGTAGTTGCGTTTATTATCAGTCTTGGGATTGTGCCCCGGTATGCCGGGATTACCAGAACGGCGGATCATATCATTCTGTACGAGAATGCTGCTATACTGGGAGCGGTTCTGGGAAATATTCTGACGGTTTTTCCAGTGGCGCTTCCGCTGGGGAACGCAGGCCTTCTGGTGTTCGGAACTTTTGCCGGTATTTTTTTGGGAAGCTGGATTGTAGCTCTGGGAGAAGTGGTGGATATTTACGCTATTTTATTCAGACGGATTGGTCTGACCAAAGGAGTTGCTTTTGTGATTATCAGCATGGCTCTGGGAAAAGTGGCCGGCTCATTACTGTTTTTCTGGAAAGGATGGTGAAACTGTGGAACACGTAAAAAGTGAAGCGGAAAAGAAAAAGTATGAAAAATATGTAAAAGAGGTGACGCCCGTACACAGTCTGCCGGTGAATATGATGAAAGCTTTTTTGATTGGCGGCCTGATCTGTGCACTGGGACAGTTTCTGCTGAACACAGCGGCGGATTATGGCCTGGATCAGGAAAAAGCCGGCTCCTGGTGTTCTCTGATTCTGGTATTTTTAAGTGCTTTGACAACAGGATTGAATCTGTATCCGAAGCTGGCTAAATTCGGCGGCGCGGGTACTCTGGTGCCTATTACCGGGTTTGCCAATTCCATAGCGGCTGCAGCGGTAGAGTATCAGACGGAAGGAGAAGTGTTCGGGAAAGGTTCCAAGATATTTTCCATTGCTGGTCCGGTAATTCTTTACGGTATTTTCAGTTCCTGGGTGCTGGGACTGATCTACTGGGTTGGAAAAATGGCCGGTTGGTGGTAAAATGATGACATTGAGATGAAGGTCCGGCATTCGCACGGAACAGTGCCGAGAAGGGTGCCGGCGCCGGAAATCTCATGAATAAGGCTACATAAATCAGGAGGAAGAAATGGAACTTGCGGTAGTAACAGCCTTTGGCGTAGGGGGAGCGACCATTGCAGGGGTCTTGATAGGTTTTATCTTTCAGAAAGTTCCTCATCGGTTTAACGATATTATTCTTGGATTTGCTGCAGGAATTATGCTGGGAGCGGCGGTTCTCGGGCTGATTATACCTTCGATGGAAGAGGGGAATGTCTGGATGACGCTGGCAGGGATTTTGGCCGGGGCTGTCTTTTTGAATGCAGCGGATTGTCTGACGCCCCACCTCCACAGAATCACGGGTATGGAGAGGGAGGCTCATGGGGAAAACCAGAATCATTTGAATAAGGTGATGCTGTTTGTACTGGCTATTGCCATTCATAATCTTCCGGAAGGTTTGGCTGCCGGTGTAGGGTTTGGAACGGAAAATCTGGGAAACGCGGTTACGGTTGCGTTGGGAATCGCTCTGCAGAATATCCCGGAGGGAATGGTGATCGTTTCGCCGCTCATTATGGCGGGAGTGCCGAAGGTACGGGTGTTTCTTATTGCCAGTTTTACCGGCGTGATAGAAATTGTGGGGACGATGATCGGATTCGGCGCAGTGAGCATGGCGTCAGCAATCCTGCCCTTTGCCCTGGCTTTTGCCGGAGGTACCATGATCTATGTGGTAAGCGATGAAATGATACCGGAAACACATAGTCATGGATACGAAAGACAGGCTACTTATGCGTTGCTGATCGGATTTATGGTGATGATATTGATTGACTGGTATCTGGGATAAAAGAAGGGAGAGCATATGGAGAATGTATACGTGATGGATCATCCGCTGATCAGTCATAAGATTTCACGGCTGAGGGATGAAAGAACGGGAACCAATGAGTTCAGAAAACTGGTGGAGGAAATTGCGGTCCTCATGGGATACGAAGCGCTGCGGGATCTGGAGACGACAAAGATTAAAGTTAAAACTCCTCTGGAAGTATGCGAAACGCCGGTGATTGCCGGGAAAAAACTGGCCATTGTACCTATTTTAAGAGCCGGACTGGGAATGACCGGAGGCCTTCTGACCCTGGTGCCTTCTGCAAAAGTGGGGCATATAGGGCTTTACCGGGATCATGAGACCTTTGAACCTCATGAATATTATTGTAAACTTCCGGATCCTATTGAAGAGAGGCTGATTGTTGTTCTGGATCCCATGCTGGCCACAGGAGGATCTGCCCGGGCTGCGGTAGACTTTATTAAGCGCCATGGAGGGAGAAAAATCAAATTCATGTGTATCATAGCGGCGCCGGAAGGGTTGAAGCGTCTGCATGAAGCTCATCCGGATATTCAGATTTACTGCGGATGCGTAGACCGGGAACTGAATGAGGATGCCTACATATGCCCCGGGCTGGGAGATGCCGGCGACCGTATTTTCGGAACGAAATAGAAATATGAAGAATGTATCTGACCTGCCGGTGGCATAATAGATTATAAAACAGTAAAAGGCAGGGATGATCATGGAACAGATGACAGGCAGACAGAGTATTGAACTGAAAAAAGAAGTATATGTGATAAGCGGTTCTTCCATTGTGGGCAGCAAAGAAAAGGAAGGACCGCTTGGTTTGTGTTTTGATAAAGCAGTGGAGGATCCAATGCTGGGAATGGAGAGCTGGGAGGAGGCTGAGAGTGCGCTGCAGAAAGAAGCGGCATCCATGGCGATTCAGAAAGCGGGGCTTATGAAAGAACAAATCCGCATGATTTTTGCAGGAGATCTGCTGGCCCAGTCCATTGCATCCAGTTTCGGAATTGTGAGTCTTGGGCTTCCGCTTTACGGCCTGTACGGTGCCTGCTCCACTATGGGAGAATCCATGAGTCTGGGTGCGATGGCGGTGGCAGGGGGATACGGGGATTTTGTTCTGGCTCTGACTTCCAGCCATTTCGGCAGCGCGGAGAAAGAATTCCGTTTTCCTCTGGAGTATGGAAATCAGAGACCTCTGTCAGCAGCGTGGACGGTTACCGGCAGCGGCGCCTGTGTGCTGGGTACCAGAAAAAGCCGAGTGAAAATAACCGGAATTACTACTGGCAGAATTGTGGATTACGGGCTGAAAGATTCTCAGAATATGGGAGCCTGTATGGCTCCTGCCGCCAGTGACACGATTTCTGCGAATCTGAAAGATTTCCTGCGCAGGCCGGAAGATTATGACAGAATTATAACCGGAGATCTGGGGTATATTGGTCAGAGAATTCTTCTGGATCTGCTGAAGGAAAAGGGATGGGATATTCATCGGCAGCATCTGGACTGCGGAATGATGATATATGATCAGGACAGGCAGGATACCCATGCCGGAGGAAGCGGCTGCGGCTGTGCGGCTACAGTATTTGCAGGCTATATTCTGCCGCGGCTGGAAAGCGGAGAGTGGAGGCGGGTATTGTTTGTCCCGACCGGAGCGCTGCTTTCCAAAGTAAGCTTCTATGAAGGGCAGAGTGTGCCGGGAATCGCTCATGGGGTAGTGCTGGAGCATGTGGAAGATTAAAGGAGGAAACGGATATGGATTATGTAAATGCATTCTGGGTCGGAGGGATGATCTGCGCCCTGGTTCAGATCCTGCTGGATCGTACGAAGATGATGCCCGGACGGGTTATGGTGCTCCTGGTGTGTCTGGGAACACTGTTGGGAGCAGTAGGAGTTTATGAACCTTTTCTTGAATTTGCTGGAGGAGGAGCCAGCGTTCCACTGCTGGGATTCGGCAATGTGTTGTGGAAAGGTATAAAAAAAGCGGTGGATGACAATGGCTTTCTCGGACTGTTTATGGGAGGGTTTACAGCCAGTGCCGTCGGCATATCGGCAGCCTTGATTTTCGGGTATCTGATCAGTCTGGTGTGCAGACCGAAAATGAAATCATAAGTCCATTGGTTGACTTGTCCCTTTTGTTTTGCTATCATAAGCAAAAAAGGACAAAAGAGAGGAAAAAAGATTGCAGCAGGAGTTTGGCAGGACAGAGATTTTAATCGGCGCTACGGGAATTTCGCTGTTGGCGAAAGCCAGAGTGGCGGTATTTGGCCTGGGCGGAGTCGGCTCTTACACAGTGGAAGCTCTGGCGCGCTGTGGGATAGGTTCTCTGACCTTGGTGGATCATGATGTGATTTCCGCATCGAATATTAATCGGCAGCTGTTTGCTCTGCATTCAACGGTCGGAAAATTTAAAACAGAGGTAGCTAAGGCCAGGATCCGGGATATTGATTCTGATATTCTGGTGCATACCTATCAGACATTTTATAATGAAGAGACGGCGGATCTTTTTGATTTTAAATCTTACGATTATATTGTAGATGCCATTGACACGGTGTCATCCAAACTTCTGCTGATTGAAAATGCAAAAAAAGCGGGAGTTCCTATTATCTGTTCCATGGGAACAGGGAATAAACTGGATCCTCTGAAATTTGAAATTACAGATATTTCAAAAACCAGTGTCTGCCCTCTTGCGAAAGTAATGCGGCAGGAACTGAAAAAGAGAAGAATCCGAAAAGTAAAAGTGCTCTATTCAAAAGAGGTTCCCGTAAAACGAAAAGCAGATGTGAATGAAAAAAAAGGAAGTACAACGCATCCGGTGCCGGGAAGCATTTCCTTTGTGCCTTCTGTGGCGGGACTTTTGCTGGCTGGCGAGGTTGTTCGTGATCTGCTGGGAGGCAGAAGATAGCCGGTATAATTGCAGTGCCGGGAGGATACATTGTAGAAAAAGAGTAAGAGGGGAAAAGGTTTGAAAGAGTCATTTTACAGAGAACTGTGCGAACATTTGCGGGAGGATCAGATACGCCGGGATGAGCTGATGAAACTTCATACTACTTTCAGAGCGGGCGGACCGGCGGACTGGTTTGTGATTCCGGAAGATTCCTTTCAGGTGAATCGGATAATTGAGATCTGCCAGAAATATGAAATGCCCTGGTATGTGATCGGAAATGGAAGCAATCTGCTGGTGGGAGACGGCGGATACCGGGGAGTGATCATACAGATTTATAAAAATATGGGACGGATCAGCGTGAAAGACGATCAGATAGAATCCCAGGCGGGAGCGCTGCTGTCACGTATCGGAGCCTGCGCTTTGCAGGCATCACTGACGGGGATGGAGTTTGCCTGTGGAATACCGGGAACCATCGGCGGGGCAGCTGTGATGAATGCAGGGGCCTACGGGGGTGAGATGAAAGATATTCTGAAAAAAGTAACAGTTTTAAAAAAGGGAGGATTCATAGAGGATATTCCTTCTGAAAAACTGCAGCTGGGTTATCGGACCAGTATTATAAAAGAAAAGGGTTATGTTGTCCTGGAAGCTGTGCTCCAGCTGCGAGAAGGGGAGCGGAAAAGCATTTCCGAACGTATGGAAGAGCTGAGAAGAAAGAGAGTGGAAAAGCAGCCGCTGGAGTTTCCCAGTGCCGGAAGTACCTTTAAACGGCCGGAAGGCTATTTTGCCGGCAAGTTGATTATGGATGCCGGATTGAGAGGATACCGGGTGGGAGGCGCTTCTGTTTCAGAAAAACACTGCGGTTTTGTGGTAAATGACAAAGGCGGAACGGCAAGAGATATCCGTATGCTGATGGAAGATGTGCAGCGGAAAGTCTTTGATCAGTTTGGCGTGGAACTGGAACCGGAAGTAAAATTTTTAGGGGAGTTCTGACAGAAGAATAGAGGTGGTTTTGTGCGTTTCGTGATTGTAACGGGCATGTCCGGCGCAGGGAAAAGTACGGCTCTTAAAATGCTGGAAGATGCAGGCTTTTTTTGTGTGGATAATCTGCCGATTCCTCTGATGGAGAAGTTTGCGCAGTTTGCCGTGGAAAGCATGCCTCAGGGAATTCAGAAAGCGGCTTTGGGAGTGGATATACGCAGCGGGAAAGCGCTGGATCAGATGGAAGCTATTTTAGAGCATATGACAGACGCCCGAATGGAGTATGAGATTCTGTTTCTGGATGCGGATGACGAGGTGCTGATCAAACGATATAAGGAAACACGGAGGAGTCATCCTCTTGCAGGCAGCGGCCGCGTTGAAGCAGGAATACGTGCCGAGAGAGAACGGCTGGAATTTCTGAAAAAACATGCGGATTATATTTTGGATACCAGCCATCTTTTGACCAGGGAATTGAAGGCTGAGCTGGATAAAATTTTTGTGAAGAACCAGAAGTTTAAAAATCTGATGATTACAGTGCTCTCCTTTGGATTTAAATACGGAATTCCGGAGGACGCGGATCTGGTTTTTGATGTGCGGTTTCTTCCTAATCCGTATTATGTGGAAACGCTCCGCCCTCTGACGGGAAATGATCTTCCTGTGCAGAACTATGTGATGGGATTTGATGTGTCTGTTCAGTTTCTTGAAAAACTTATGGATCTGATTACTTTTCTGATTCCCAACTACGTTCTGGAAGGGAAAAATCAGCTGGTGATTGCCATAGGGTGTACCGGAGGAAAACACCGGTCCGTAACGCTGGCCAACGAGCTGTATTGCAGACTGGGAACGGAAGAAGAATACGGAGTCCGGATTGAACACCGGGATATCGGTAAGGATGCTGTGACAAAACGGGTATAGAGGTGTAACATGTCTTTTTCTGGCGATGTAAAAGAGGAATTATCACGGCAGTTTTCTTCAGCACGGCACTGTCAGTTGGCAGAGCTGGCGGCTATTATCAGTATGTGTGGAGATGTGGTAATTTCAGAAACCGATCGATATTCTATAAAAATACATACAGAAAATGCTGCTGTGGCGAGAAAATGCTTTACATTATTAAAAAAAGGATTTAAGATAGAATCGGAAATTGTGATTCGGCGCAATCAGTATCTGAAAAAAAGCAATGTATATCTGATTACAGTTTTTTCACATGAGGATTCCATACGGCTTTTGAAGGCCATGCGTTTTCTGAAAGCCGATCAGACCGTAGACGAAGAAATTGCTCTGGTCAGTCATCTGGTAGTTCAGAGAAGCTGTTGTAAACGGGCATTTGTGCGGGGCGCTTTTCTGGCGTCAGGTTCCATCAGTGCGCCTGAAAAATTTTATCATCTGGAGATTGTCTGCAATTCTGAAAAAAAGGCGGTTCAGCTTCAGGAAATTATGGTCAGCCTGGGGATAGATGCCAAAATAGTGGGCCGTAAAAAACATTTTGTGGTCTACATCAAGGAAGGAGCACAGATTGTGGATTTTCTGGCTCTGACAGAGGCTAATGTTTCGCTGATGAATCTGGAAAATATAAGAATCCTCAAAGAGATGAGAAATAATGTGAATCGCAAGGTAAACTGTGAGGCTGCCAATATTAATAAGACGGTTTCGGCAGCGGTTAAGCAGATCGAGGATATTCGATACATACAGGAGCAGATTGGTCTGGATCATCTTCCTGAAGGACTGGAGGAGATTGCGGCGCTGCGGCTGGAATATCCGGAGGCAACGCTGAAAGAACTCGGTATGATGCTGACACCCAGCGTGGGAAAGTCAGGTGTCAACCACAGGCTGAGAAAAATCAGTGATATTGCCTGCAAGCTTAAGGAAAACAAGGAGGAGTTATATTATGATTAAGAAACCGATTACGATTCAGTTGGCAAATGGCTTGGAGGCCCGGCCGGTCGCGCTGCTGGTGCAGGTTGCAAGCCAGTTTGAAAGTGAGATTCACATTGAAAGCGGAAAACGCAAGGTGAATGCAAAGAGTATTATGGGCATGATGACTTTGGGACTTGGCACTGGCGAAAGTGTGATGGTTTATGCCAATGGCGAAGATGAGGCGGTTGCCATTGAAAGTATTGAAAAATACCTGTCAGGAAAAAAATAAGAAAAGAGCGGGGCTGATCACAGGATGTGGTTACAGCTCCGCTTTCTGTTTACGGGAGAACAGCAGGGGGTAAAGAGCAATTATCCAGAATACAACGATAAAATACCGGATGGTGCCGGCGGGGATGGAGGAACCCAGCAGAGGCTTCAGACCCTGCTGCAGTATCAGCGCTCCGGCAATGCCGGGGAGAAAGCGCCATATTTTACGGACCAGGGTAGCGGGCGCAGGAAAACGGATTTTCGTGGTTTCCAGGTAAAAGCCTGCTGCAAAGCCCAGTCCGGCGCCGCAGGCTTTGAAACAGTCGGAAGCTTCGGACAACGGCAGAGTGCTCATGCGGCACAAAAGGAAAGCATAGACCAGCATAATGCCGGAGAAGACAGTCATAAACAGGACGATGCCGGTATTTCTGCCCGGCCGGGTGAGCAGCGGAGGCAGAAATTTCCAGACGGCAGCAGAGACTGTCAGTGTGAGAAGCAGCGAAACAAGAACATCTTTTGGCGTGTGTACGCCCAGATACAGTCTGGAAAAACTGACAGCTGCAATCATCAGGATGCAGATCAGTTTTCCTGCTTTTCTGCGGGTAGCGAAACACAGTGTTGAAAACAGCGCGGTTCCGCTCTGCGTATGACCGCTGGGAAAAGAATATCCGGTGGCTGCCGGCAGAGCAGAAGCTACAGGAGAGAAATCAGGATCCAGAATCCAGGGCCTTGGAATACGAAAAGTGATTTTCAGCCCCTGAACGAGCAGACCGGAAATAAAATATGTGAATCCCAGGATGTATGCCAGTTTCTTGTTCTGACACCAGTAAATCCAGCAAATGATGAGAATAACTATGGTTTCCTGGGCAAAAACAGTAACAGCCTGAAAAAAAACATTGAAAGCGGGCAGACGGAAGTCCGCCAGCAGATTTAAAAATTCCATACAGTACCTCTTTCTGAAACGGTGTTAAAACAATGGGAGAACCCGGAACCAGTAGATGTACAGAGGGTGAAAACCCAGTCTGCGGTACAGGTTTTCGGCCGGCTGATTTCCGGCAACCACCTGCAGGTAGGACTTTCTGGCCCCGCATTTCTTGCCGGCTGTAAGAATAGCGCTGCACAGGGCAAATGCATAGCCGCGACCGCGAAAATCGGGATGAACATGTATGGCGTACAGACCGATGTATTCCCGATCCAGAATGCCAAGTCCGGTGGCTATGATTTTTCCGTCATGATATATGGAAGCGGCGATAGTGTCCTTTGGGATAGCCTGATACATGGAGGGTACAATTTTCCGATGCATGGCATTGGTTGTTCCTTTTAACTCAAACAGTCCTTCGATCCACTGAGGAGAAATGGAGTTTTCGATGCGCATGCCTTCGGGAGAAAGCGATGTATCATAAAAACTCTCCAGATCCATAACCATAACCTGGGTGGTATGTTCAATGGTGTATCCCCGGCGTTCCAGTTCCCGGTCAAAAATCCGGTCTACCAGCGGGCTTATTTTGAAAATGGCCGGAGTTCCCCATTTCTGGTAGATCTGTTGGCAGTATTCAATTTTATCGTCAATAGGTATGGTGGAAATTCCGATCTGTTCCACGCTGTTGGTTCGGTGAGTATAAAAATAGGAAAAGCGCAGAAGCCAGCCGTCATATATCTGTATCTGATGGGAGGGCCAGGCATTCAGCGACAGGTCTTCGATGGTTTTAATCATTGCATTCATATGCTACCTCCAATGGCAGTATTATACGGCAAATATCATTTTGAGGCAAGAAAACGTTGTCAGAAATCGATTCTGATGGTAGAATGTAACAAGACGGCATGATAAAATAGCAAGGAGAAATGGTAATGGGAAGGTTTTTGAAATGGATTGTTAACATTATTCTTTTGTGTGCGATAGTGGTAGCAGCAGCCCTTTTGATTCCGCCGCTGGCAGGTATTACAACTGTCATGGTAGATCAGGTAGATATGGATACGAATCTTGAGGCGGGGTCTGTGACTTACGCAAGGGATGTGGATTTCGCTGAGATAGAGGCAGGCGATAATATACTGATATCTGAAAACGGAGGCGAATACGTTTACCGTGTAAGAAATCTGGATACCAGTGACGGGACCTGCAGCCTGGAAGATACCAGGACTCCCGGAGCCGGTGAGGTTTCAAAAACACTCCAGGGAGAAGTAGCAAAGGTGATTCTGACCGTACCCTTTATCGGTTATATTCCCATGGCAATGAGAAGCACGGAAGGCCTGATTGTGATCGGTCTTGCGGTGGTATTTGTTATTATCCTTTTTGTTCTGGCAGAACTGTGGCGCCCGGACAGAGAAGAAGAGGAAGAAACAGATGAGGAAGAGGAAATGGAAGTTCCTCAGGAACGTCCGGTGCATATGAATACCCCTTCACAGATTATGGAAGAAGCCAGCAGTGAAATTGCTTCAGTAGTATCCAGTGTGGTGGCGGAAGAATCACAGCAGCAGAATCCGGAAAGCCGCAGGGCAGAGCAGGAGGAAGAGGAACAGTATTCTCAGCCGGAAACGGTTCAGATGCCGGAAGAAGACAGTGAATTGGACGAGATCGACCGGAAGCTGAGGGACGGATCTGAAACTGTGGCGGAAGAGGAAATCCTCCGTGATGATATGGAACAGGATAATGAGGAGGATGCGGTGATTCTGAGCTTGGAAGAAGAGATGCGCTCGGAGGAAGTCCGGGCGGAAGAAAAAGAGCCGGAAGAGGAAGCAGCGCCAGCATCTGTTCCGGTAGAAGAGGAAGAAACAGAAAGTCCGGATGAAGAAACACAGACAGGGGACGCGTTTGAAGTGCCGGAAGAGGCTGCAGAGCCAGAAGAGATTTCGGAACCGGAAGAAGCCGGGAATGCCGGAATTCCTGAATCGGAATTAACGGAGGAAGAGAATGAACCGGAGCCTGCGGCAGGCGAGGAAAAGAGACTTGCAATGCCGGTATATACGGCGGAGGAGCTGATTGCAAAGGCAAAAGAAAAAGGAGAGGATCCAAAAGTAATAAAAGATGATAAATCCGGTGTTACCATTCTGGATTATTCGGATCTTCTGTAGCGGCTGAATGGAATTAAATAAAAAAGTTAAAAAACCCCTTGCAATTGCAGGGGGTTTCGTATATAATAACTCGTGTTGTGACATTGATAGCTGTGAAGCGTGAGGTTGCTGCTGTAAGGGCAGGTTTTTCCGTGGAGCGAATGTCAAGTTAAGAAAACTGGCGACAAGTCACTGTACAAATCAAGAAACCCATTGACAAATGGAAACCCCCTGCGGGCAGGACACGCCCGGGGATGTGTACAGTCACCGCTTGTCGTACTCGAAAAGTGCGAAAAGGAGGCGGCTTTTTTTATGGCAAGTCAAGTAATGAGAATCACATTGAAAGCATATGATCATCAGTTGGTGGATGCATCTGCAAGCAAAATTATTGAAACGGTAAAGAAAAACGGAGCGGTAGTGAGCGGACCGGTTCCACTTCCTACTAAGAAAGAAGTGGTTACTATCCTCAGAGCGGTTCACAAATATAAAGACTCCAGAGAACAGTTTGAGCAGAGAACACACAAAAGACTGATCGACATTATCACACCTACCCAGAAAACGGTTGATGCACTGTCAAGACTGGAGATGCCGGCAGGTGTGTATATTGACATTAAAATGAAAAATAAAAAATAATGTGATTTTGGTTAATTATCCTACAAGGTTAATATAGAAGCAACATATCAGGTTCCACTTATATTGACTTTCTGTCTAGGATGATTGCACAACACAGTGTAATCCGCTGTAGATTAAGCAGGAGGTAAGAAATGAAGAAAGCGATTTTAGCAACAAAAGTCGGAATGACACAGATCTTCAGTGAAGATGGAGTACTGACTCCCGTAACTGTATTGCAGGCAGGTCCCTGTGTGGTAACTCAGGTAAAAACAGTAGAAAATGACGGCTACAGTGCAGTGCAGGTTGGTTTTGTTGACAAGAGAGAAAAGCTTGTAAACAAACCCATGAAAGGACATTTTGACAAGGCAGGCGTTTCCTGCAAAAGATTTCTGAAGGAATTCAAACTGGAAGACGCTGAAAGCTATGAATTAGGACAGGAAATTAAAGCTGATATCTTCGAGGCCGGCGACAAAATCGACGCTACGGCAATCTCAAAAGGTAAAGGTTTTCAGGGTGCCATCAAGAGACATGGACAGTCCAGAGGGCCTATGGCTCACGGTTCCAAATATCATCGCCATGCAGGTTCCAACGGCGCAGCATCCGATCCCAGCAAAGTATTCAAAGGCAAAAAGATGCCAGGTCAGATGGGTAATAAGAAAATCACAATCCAGAATCTGGAAGTGGTAAAAGTGGATGCAGAAAACAATCTGATCCTGGTAAAGGGCGCTGTACCCGGACCCAAGAAATCCTTAGTAACAATCAAAGAAACTGTGAAGACGATTCAGTAATCTCTTAACAGGAAAGGAGGAACTTAACGATGGCAAACGTAGCTGTTTATAATATGGAAGGCAACGAAGTCGGAACAATGGAACTGAATGACGCAGTGTTCGGCGTTGAAGTAAACGAGCATCTGGTACATCTGGCTGTTGTAAACCGACTGGCAAATATGCGTCAGGGAACGCAGAAAGCAAAAACCCGCTCAGAAGTAAGAGGCGGTGGAAGAAAACCCTGGAGACAGAAAGGAACCGGTCATGCAAGACAGGGTTCAACAAGAGCTCCTCAGTGGACAGGCGGCGGTGTAGTATTTGCCCCAACGCCACGTGATTATTCATTTAAAATGAACAGAAAAGAAAAAAGACTGGCTCTGAAGTCAGCTCTTACATCCAGAGTTCAGGAAAACAAATTCATCGTTCTGGATGAACTGAAACTGGATGCAGTAAAGACAAAAGATATGAAAAAAGTTCTGGACAACCTGAAAGTGAACAAAGCGCTGGTTGTTCTGGGTGATGACAACAGCAATGTTGTTCTGTCTGCAAGAAACATTCCGGACGTTGAAACTGCACCTGTAAGCTCCATCAACGTTTATGATATCCTGAAATACAATACAGTGATCACAACGAAAGCTGCTGTTGCATCTATTGAGGAGGTGTACGCATAATGGCAAATATTCAGTACTATGATGTAATCCTTAAACCGGTTGTAACGGAAAAGAGCATGAACGCCATGGCTGAAAAGAAATATACATTTCTGGTTCATCCGGAAGCAAACAAGGCCATGATTAAAGAAGCAGTTGAAAAAATGTTTGAAGGAACAGAGGTCGCAAAAGTTAATACCATGAATATGGACGGCAAGAAAAAACGCCGTGGCATGAAAGTGGGAAGAACTGCAAAGACAAAAAAAGCAATCGTTACTCTGACAGAGAACAGCAAGGATATTGAAATTTTTGAGGGATTATAAAATCCGAAGCAGAGCGCAAGCCTCGGAAACGAGAGGTTTCCTCGGTCGCGTTGCACGCTTATGCAGTCTTTTTGGAAGAACTGCTTACATGCAGGCATGACACAGTCAACCGGAAGATTCTGCGGCGCTTTCAGAGAAGCAGCGCAGAGCGCAAGCCTCGGAAACGAGAGGTTTCCTCGGTCGCGTTGCACGCTTGTGCAGTCTTTTTGGAAGAACTGCTTACATGCAGGCATGACACAGTCATCCAAAAATCCTGCGGCGCTCTGCTTATCGCGAATATACGCATGTAAAGCGTGAGAACAAACAGGAAACACCCGGGTAAGATGTACGCGGGTGACAAGAAAGGAGAAACAACAATGGGAATTAAAGCATATACCCCATATACACCTTCCAGAAGGCATATGACCGGTTCTGATTTTTCTGAAATCACAAAAACAACACCGGAAAAATCTCTGGTTGTGTCTCTGAAGAAAAATGCAGGACGTAACAATCAGGGTAAAATCACTGTAAGACACCGCGGAGGCGGAAGCAGAAGAAAATACAGAATTATTGATTTTAAGAGAAGAAAAGATGATATCCCGGCTAAAGTAGTAAGCATTGAGTACGATCCGAACAGAACGGCAAATATCGCTCTGATCTGCTACGCAGACGGCGAGAAAGCATATATCCTGGCTCCGGAAGGACTTCAGGTAGGAATGAAAATTATGAATGGTCCCAATGCGGAAGTAAGACCAGGCAACTGTCTGCCTCTTTCTGATATCCCCGTTGGTACTATGATTCACAATATTGAGCTGCATCCCGGAAAAGGCGGACAGATGGTTCGTTCCGCAGGAAACGGCGCACAGTTAATGGCTAAAGAAGGAAAGTATGCCACCTTAAGATTACCATCAGGCGAGATGAGAATGGTTCCCCTTGTCTGCAGAGCATCGATTGGTGTTGTTGGAAACGGTGATCATAATCTGATCAACATCGGTAAAGCAGGACGGAAACGTCATATGGGTATCCGCCCGACAGTCCGCGGTTCTGTAATGAACCCCAATGACCATCCGCACGGCGGTGGTGAAGGAAAGACCGGTATCGGACGTCCGGGTCCGAGTACTCCATGGGGCAAACCGGCTCTGGGTCTGAAGACAAGAAAGAAACATAAACAGTCAAACAAATATATTGTAAGAAGAAGAGATGGTAAAACATTAGCAAAATAAGGAGGTATATGACGAATGGCTCGTTCACTGAAAAAAGGACCTTTTGCAGATAAAAGCTTATTAAAAGCAGTGGAAGCTTTAAATGCGTCCGGAAATAAAACAGTTATCAAAACCTGGTCACGTCGTTCAACAATCTTCCCGCAGTTTGTCGGACACACAATCGCTGTTCACGACGGGAGAAAACATGTGCCGGTTTATATTACAGAAGATATGGTTGGTCATAAACTGGGTGAGTTCGTGGCAACAAGAACTTACAGAGGACATGGAAAAGACGAAAAGAGATCAGGAGTTCGTTAATCGTTTTGAAATGAAAGGAGGCTTTTCTCGTGGCTA
>JBMNRA010000010.1:0-58250 GCA_050944415.1 Ruminococcus sp. | reverse complement strand
CAAAAAAGGTTTATTAAAGTTCGCCTTTTTACAAAAACAAAATGAAAGAAGAGAATATTTCGGCTTAAAAATGGCAAAAAGATGCTGCCGCATCTATGATTTTCTAATCATTGATGCGACAGCCCCTATATCCATGCGGCAAATCTTATAATTTTATGTTGGCAAAAAGTGATCCCAGACTGGTTGTTGCTTCTCCTGCTTTGGGAAGTTCGAAGGTTTCCTCTGTAACTTCTTTGGCGGAGACATCGGCGAGAGCTTTCATGCTCAGACTGAGTTTTCCGTCTTTAATAGCGATAACTTTTACTTTTACAGTGTCTCCTACTTTTAAAACGGCATCGGGGGTTTTGATCCTTTTCTCGGAGATCTGCGAAACATGAACCAGGCCGGAGAGTCCGTTTCCAAGATTGATAAAAGCCCCGTACGGTTTAATGGTTTCTACCGTACCTTCTGTTACAAGTCCCACTTCCACATTGGATATTTTCTTTTTACGTTCCTCCTGAGCTTTTTCTCTTAAAATTTCCCGGGCAGATAATATCAGGCGGCCCTTTTCTTTATCCAGATCAATTACCTGAACCTGAATAGGTTTATTCAAATAAGGATTGGTGTCTTCTACATATTCCAAAGCAAGTTTGGAAGCGGGAATGAATCCACGGACGCCTTCTACATAAGCAATGACGCCTCCATTGACGATGCCTTTGACAGTTACATCCAGCACAGTTTTATCTTCCTGAAACTGTTTCAGTTTTTCCCAGGCAATGATATCATTTGCTTCTACTTTAGAAAGCAGTATATTACCCTGACCATCGTCAGTTTTAACGACTGTAGCTGTTACTTCATCGCCGGGATGTACCATGTCTTTGGCGATGAATCCAGGTTCACGGCTGAAATTTTCCACAGGAATTATTCCTTCAGCGTAATATTGAAGATCCAGAATGATTTCTTTTTCTGTTACGGATATTACGGTTCCTGTTATAATATCGCCTTCGGAAAGCTGTTTGAAAGGATCATTTAATTCTTTTTCGAAATCTGCCATGGTTGGCGTAGTATTTGACTCATTGTCTGTCATCTGATTATCCTCCTCTTATCTGTATTTGCAGTGATTATCTTCTGATATTATATCATAAAATGATTGCATTGACCAATTTCTTGCGGGTATGGTACTATAGAAACAGAGAAGGGAGTGAAAAAGTGCGTTGGACAATAAACAGACAATTTATGTAATAGGTCATAAAAATCCGGATACTGATTCTATTTGCTCCGCAATTGCATACGCTGACATGAAAAATCGTACAGAAGAAGGCACATTTATACCTATGCGTGCCGGACAGATCAATGAAGAGACAGAGTACGTTCTGAAGTATTTTCATGTTGCAGCGCCTGCTTATCTGGAAGATATCGGTACACAGGTAAAGGATATGGATATTCATAAAACACAGGGTGCAAGAAGTGATATATCTGTAAAAGAGGCGTTTAATTTGATGACGGAAAACGGAGCAGTGACCTTGCCTATTACTGATGAGGAAAATAATCTGGAAGGGTTGATTACCATTGGTGATATTGCCAGATCTTACATGGATGCCTATGACAATACAGTTGTTGCTGCTGCAAAAACACAGTATCGGAATATCGCCAGCACGTTAAACGGGGAGATTCTGGTTGGCGATGCAGAGAGTTATATTGACAGAGGCAAGGTTATCATCGGAGCGGCTAATCCGGATAAAATGGAAGAGTTTATAGATGAGGGTGACCTGGTAATACTGGGTAACCGTATGGAAGACCATCTCTGTGCTGTAGAGCAGAAAGCCGCATGTATTATCGTGGGTCTGGGAGCCAAAGTATCCTCTGTGATTCAAAAATTCGCCCGGGAAAATGGCTGCGTTGTTATTGCTACACCTTATGATACCCTGACAATTGCCAAACTTATTAATCAGAGTATTCCGGTAAGGCATTTGATGAAAACAAAAAATCTGATTACTTTTCGGATGGATGACTTTACGGATGATATCAGGGATATCATGGGAAAGAACCGCCACAGAGATTTTCCGGTTTTGGACAAACAGGGAAAATATCAGGGAACGGTTTCCAGACGAAACCTGTTGAATATCAGTAAAAAGAAAGTTATTCTTGTGGATCATAATGAAAAATCTCAGGCGGTAGATAATATCAAAGAGGCAGATATTCTGGAGATTATAGATCACCATCGCATAGGATCCCTTCAGACCATGCAGCCGGTAGTATTCAGAAATCAGCCGGTTGGGTGTACGGCAACTATTATTTATCAGATGTACCAGGAAAAAAATCTGGATATTCCAGAAAATATTGCCGGATTATTGTGTGCTGCTATTGTTTCGGATACCCTGATGTTCCGATCTCCTACCTGTACTATTGTAGACAAATTAGCGGGACAGGAACTGGCAAAAATAGCCGGAATTCAGGTTGATGAATTTGCTGCTGAGATGTTCAGGGCAGGAAGTAATCTGCAGAGTAAATCTCCGGAAGAGATTTTTTATCAGGATTTTAAAAAATTTATTATAGATGATGTTACTTTTGGTGTGGGGCAAATCAATTCCATGTCGGCAGAAGAGCTTCAACATATTAAAGAAAGGCTGCAGCCTTATATTGAACATGAATGCGGAAAAAACGGCATTCAGATGGTATTCTTTATGCTGACCAATATCGTGGAAGAATCTACGGAGCTGCTGTTTTACGGAGAAGGCGCCAGGCATATGGTTTCACAGGCTTTCGAAGATATGAAAATCCTGGAGGATTCCTGCCGTCTGCCGGGCGTGGTTTCTCGAAAGAAGCAGCTGATACCGGCGTTTATGCGGGCGCTGGAGGAGGTGTAATATATGCCGAAACAACAGTGGAAACCAGGCAATATGCTGTATCCATTGCCGGCGGTAATGGTCAGTGTTACGGATGGAAAAGGAAAGGATAATATTATTACTGTTGCCTGGGCGGGTACCGTTTGTACAAACCCGCCAATGGTATCTATTTCCGTAAAGCCGGAAAGGTATTCATATCGGATGTTGAAGGAGACGAAAGAATTTGTCATCAATCTTACCACAGAATCTCTGGCCTATGCCGTTGATTACTGCGGCGTGCGTTCCGGACGTGACAGGGATAAGTTTGCTGATATGAAGCTACATAAAGAAAAGGCATCCTTCGTACAGGCTCCCATGATTCAGGAATCTCCGGTAAATCTGGAATGTAAAGTAAGATCTGTACAGGAATTGGGGTCTCATCATATGTTTCTGGCCGAAGTGGTGGCGGTCCATGCGGATGAATCTTATATTAATGGGAATAATAAATTTGAGTTATCTAAAGCCAGACCCATGGTGTATTCTCATGGGGCCTATTATGGGCTGGGTAAATTTCTGGGTACATTCGGCTACAGTGTAAAAAAGAGGAAGTAGGAAAATATGCAGGACAGAAGATAAAAAACTTCATTTTTTGTTCAAAGTGACAATGTTTCAGGGTAAATATGAATTTTTTGATTAAAAAAAAGTCAGAATTTCAATTTTTTTCTTGTGCACGGGGACATCCCATGGTATAATGCCTTTGAACAAAAGGGTTCTGTGAAAAAGGAGTACGCTTTTGCGTGCTCCTTTTTATGAAAAAAGAATATTCAGGAGGTAGTAACATGTCATACGTAGATGAGGTCTATGAGTCAGTCGTAGCAAAAAACCCGGGCCAGCCGGAATTCCATCAGGCAGTAAAAGAAGTTTTGGATTCCCTGCGTCCTGTTATTGATGCCAACGAGCAGCTTTACAGAAAAGAAGCGCTTCTGGAGAGAATCGTTGAGCCGGAGCGTCAGATCAAATTCAGAGTTCCGTGGGTTGATGATAAAGGACAGGTTCAGGTTAATGTAGGTTACCGTGTACAGTTTAACAGCGCAATCGGTCCCTACAAAGGAGGACTTCGTCTCCATCCGTCTGTAAATATTGGTATTATTAAATTCCTTGGATTTGAGCAGATTTTCAAAAACTCTCTTACAGGTCTTCCCATCGGTGGAGCAAAGGGTGGTTCAGATTTCGATCCTAAAGGAAAATCCGACAGAGAGGTTATGGCATTCTGCCAGAGCTTCATGACAGAACTTTATAAATATATTGGACCGGATACTGATGTTCCTGCAGGTGATATCGGAACAGGAGCCAGAGAGATCGGTTATATGTTCGGACAGTACAAGAAGATCCGCAGTGCATATGAAGGCGTTCTGACAGGAAAAGGACTTACCTTCGGCGGTTCACTGGCAAGAACAGAGGCGACAGGATACGGACTTCTGTATCTGACAGAAGAGCTTCTGAAACTGAATGGAATTGAACTGGCAGGCAAGACCTGTCTGGTTTCCGGATCAGGAAATGTAGCTATTTATGCAATTGAAAAAGCACATCAGCTGGGCGCTAAATGCGTAACCTGCTCTGATTCCAACGGATGGGTATACGATCCGGAAGGAATTGATGTGGCAGCTCTGAAAGAAATTAAAGAAGTTAATCGTGCAAGACTGACAGAGTATAAAAAATATCGTCCCAATTCTGAGTATCATGAAGGAAGAGGCGTTTGGGCTATTAAAGCAGATATCGCTCTTCCCTGTGCAACACAGAATGAACTGCATCTGGATGATGCGAAACAGCTGGTTGCCAATGGATGCATTGCAGTTTGCGAAGGCGCTAATATGCCTACAACTCTGGAAGCGACTCAGTATCTGCAGGAGCACAAAGTAATCTTTGCCCCGGGCAAAGCAGCCAATGCAGGCGGCGTTGCTACATCTGCTCTGGAAATGTCTCAGAACAGCGAACGTTTAAGCTGGTCCTTCGAAGAAGTAGATGCGAAACTGAAAGACATCATGGTTAACATTACACACAACATGGATGACGCTGCAAAACGTTACGGATTTGAAGGAAACTATGTAGTAGGAGCAAATATTGCAGGATTTGAAAAAGTTGCCAATGCAATGCTGGCTCAGGGTATCGTTTAATTAATAATTTTTAAATATTATAATGTAACAGACAGGGCGCTGCAGGAAATAGATTTCTGCAGCACCCTGTTTTTATGCGAGCTAATTAATGAAGCGGCATAAAAGAAGGAGAAAAGCAAATGGGCAAAATCGGAGTCATAGGAAGTATTAATATGGATATGACTGTAAAAACAGAAAGAATACCGATAAAAGGTGAAACGCTCAGGGGAGAAGACTTGCAGTATATTCCCGGCGGTAAAGGAGCGAATCAGGCAGTAGCCGCGGCGAAACTGGGAGCAGCCGTGGAAATGTTCGGGTGTGTGGGAAATGACAGCGCCGGAAGTGTTCTTGTGGAAAATCTGAAGAATATGGGCGTAAAAACAAAACACATCAAAACAATAGAAAATGTTCCGACGGGACTGGCACTGATAACAGTGGGTGAAAATGACAATACCATTGTTGTGGTGGCAGGTGCCAACGACTGTGTGGACATAGGTTATGTAGATGAAATTAAAGATTCGCTTCTGGAATGTGAAGTTGTATTGCTGCAGCATGAAATTCCTCAGAAAACCGTTGAATATACGGTAAGACTCTGCGCGGAAAACGGGGTGAAAGTGGTTCTGAATCCGGCTCCTGCAAGACCGGTAAAACCGGAAATTCTGGAACAGGTGGATTATCTGACGCCAAATGAGCATGAAACGGCAATTCTTTTTGGAAATGAACAGTCTTTTGACGAGCTGATGAAAAAATATCCGGAAAAACTGGTGATTACTCTGGGATCCAGAGGAGTAAGCACCTGCCTGAAAAACGGGGAGATAATACTGGTACCGGCCAGAAAGTCTAAAGTGGCCGATACAACGGGAGCAGGAGATACACTGAATGGGGCTTTTGCCGTTGCACTTACGGAGGGAAGAAGAATGGAAGAAGCACTGAGATTTGCCAATATGGCGGCCGGTCTGTCTACAGAAAAGTACGGCGCACAGACCGGTATGCCAATGTACAGGGAAGTAATAAACGAGCTGGAAAGTATCGGTATATATTAAAAAAAATTAACCAGAGTGCGGATATCCTCTCTGAGATAAGTGAGATAACTTAACGCATAGGGACTGAGCTCTCTGTGTTTCTGATAGATAAAGCCGGCGTGTACGATACCCAGGGATTCTTTCAGAGGTATCGCCGCCACCTCTCCCAGATTTTTGTGAAATTTGTCCGCGTTGCTGTTGGCCAGGTCCGGACCAATGCTGAAGCAGTTGGTATTGCGGATCAGCGCAAGCTTTGTGGCACGGTCACTGACGTGAACATTTTTTCTGAGAAGATTATAAAACAGAGGTTCTTCGGTAAAATGTGAGGATTCCAGTTCCTGATCGTAGGTCACGAAAGGAAAAGGTTCCAGATCCTCTAAAGATAAAGAATCTCCGGATGCCAGGGGATGGGAGGTGCACAGGAACACATAATTTTTCATTTCTGAAATTTCCTGAAAGACAAGTCCGTAAGAGGTCAGTATTTTTTCAATGGTTCTCATATGTGCATCTGTGATGATTAAGACGCCAAGCTCACTTCGGTGGTTGGCTACATCATGTATGACGCTGTCGGTGTTGCATTCCCGTATGGCTACTTCGTAATTATCTGATCCAATTTCATCAAAAAATTTAATAAAAGCCCGGACGGAAAACGGGAGATGCTGGGTGGATACGGAGAATCTCATAGGGATGGATTTTCTGGAATGATATCTCTGCTCCAGATATTCCGTCTGTTCCACGATTTCTCTGGCATAGCGAATCAGATCTTCCCCATCATAAGTCAGAGTAATACCCCGGTTGGAACGGTTGAAAATGTGGATGCCAAGGTCGTTTTCTACTTCACGGATTGCGGTGGAAAGGGTTGACTGGGAGACAAATAATGCTTTGGCTGCCTGGGAGAAGGATTTGTAATCTGCAACTGCGATAATATATTTCATGTTCTGTATTGTCATGGAAACCTCCTTGTCTTTGATTAGACTATCAAAAAAACTGATAGCATGCAATAGGAAAATATCAGGTAAAACTGTCTTGAAAGTATAAGAAAATAATGATAGAGTAAAAGCAAATCAAAGCAGAATATTTTATGGAAATCGGTCAGAAGCCGATGCGGTGCCGCCACTGTAGGATGGAGTCAGGCAAGAAGTACACTGAACGAAAGTTTGGGAAGTGTGTCATGATGAAGAAGTCGAGCCAGGATACTTGAATATTTTGCAGGAAAACTTTATTTAACGGGTCATTGAATGAGGTTTTAAACTGAGAATATTTCAGATGGAACCTCTTTATGTCATAGACGTAAAGAGTTTTTTTCTTGTCAGAAAGGTATTTGAGATTTTTATTTCCGCAGGAAGCGTTTGTGACAGAGTATGACCGGCAGAAGAAAGGAGACTTTATGAGAAACTCTGTTGTAAAAAAATGGTTGGCGGGAGGAATGGTATTGATTCTGTCTTTTGCTGCGCTTTGGGGATGCAAAGGAGAAAATGCTTCTCAGTCCGTAAAAAATCAGGAAGTATCCGAAGAAGCGGATCAGTCCGACAAGACGCGCCAGGTGACGGATGCAGCGGGAAATCAGGTGGAAGTTCCGGTAAGTCTGGAAAAAATTGCAGTAACACCTCTTCTCTGGTCATCGGTTATTTATGCCATTGACGGAACCTCAGAACACATGATGTCTATTAATCCAGGGGCAATGACGGCATATACCGGCTATTTTTTTGAAAAACTGGATCCTGATTATGGAAAACTGGATACGACAGCTATAGGAAAAGACTTCTCCATCAATATGGAACAACTGGCCAGTGAAGGTGTCCAGGCCTGTGTCATCTGGGATTATCAGACAGAAGAAGCAAAACAGCTTGCGGAAATCGGAATTACTCCGGTGATGGTGAAAAATGAGACGGTGAAGGAGCTCCAGGACAGTTTCCGCGCTATTGGGCAGATGCTGGGAAAGGAGGAGCGGGCTCAGCAGTTTATTGACGCTTATTCACAGGCTTATGAGGAAATCAAGTCTTATGCGGATCAAGTGGAGCAGGCAGAGAAACCGAAAGTACTCTATCTGAGAGATTCTGAGCTGAAACTGCAGGGAAACGATAATTTTATTAAAGAGGCGCTGGAAATAGCCGGTGCCGATAATGTAGCTGCTGATGTTTCGGAAATTACTATGGAAGAAATTATCAAGATTAATCCTGATATCATTCTGCTCAGCAATTTTGACACTTTTGTGCCGGATGATCTTTATCAAAACAGAATGGAAGGGCAGGACTGGAGCCAGGTAAAAGCGGTTATAGAGAAGAAAGTGTATAAAGTTCCCATGGGAATTTACCGGTGGGATGCACCTGGGGTTGAAACACCGCTGATGATGAAGTGGCTTGCCCGGCTGATCCAGCCGGATATTTTCAGCGATATAGATGTGGAACAGGAAGTCAGAGACTTTTTTGAAAGTTACTTTCAGACCACTCTTACGGATGAGGATCTGAGTCAGATTATGAACGATGAAGCAAATCAGAACAGCAATTAATTAATAGGAGAAAAACTTATGAAAAGAAAATATCCTGTTCTTATGATTGGGATGAGTGCAGTTCTGTTTTTGCTGATTCTGACCGCCTGTGGAATGGGGAGATATTATATCTCTCCATTCGATGTTTTTAAGATTATTCTGTCCAGAATGATTTCCATTCCGGAGACCTGGGATCCCCAGGCGACAGGTATTGTGCTGACTCTTCGTCTTCCCAGAATTATCACTGCAGTTCTGGTAGGAAGCGCCATGGCGTTATCTGGAGCAGCATATCAGGGGGTGTTTAAAAATCCTCTGGTCGCTCCGGATATGCTGGGAGTTTCTTCCGGAGCGTGTGTGGGAGCTTCTATCGGGATTCTCTGCAGCGGGGGAGGAGCGGTTATTCAGGCGGCAGCCTTTTTGGGAGGAATCACAGCGGTTCTGACAGCTACATCCATACCTAAAGTAATGAGAAATCATTCTATGGTAATGCTGGTGCTGGCAGGAATTATTGTGGGAGGCGTCCTGGATTCCATGATGGGTCTGATCAAATATCTGGCAGATCCTGATACCCAGCTGGCGGAGATTACCCACTGGCAGCTGGGAAGTCTGACGAAAGCGGTATGGGCGGATGTGTTTTATATGGGACCGCCGATATTGCTGGCTATGGCACTTTTGATTGCATTGCGATGGAGAATTAATATACTGTCATTGGGTGAAGAAGAGGCGAAGACATTGGGAACAGATGTAAGAAAGACGAGAGGTCTGGTGATTATCTGTGCAACTCTGCTCACGGCCAGCTCTGTGTGCATCAGCGGTACCATCGGCTGGATTGGTCTGGTAATTCCTCATTTTGCCCGGATGCTGGCGGGACCTGATAACCGGAAAGTGATTCCTCTTTCTGTGATTCTGGGAGCGATTTTTCTTCTGGGAATTGATACAATTGCCAGAGTCCTCACCAGCGCAGAACTGCCCTTAAGTATCCTTACAGGTTTTGTGGGGGCTCCTTTTTATTTTTATCTGTTATTAAAGCAAAGGATGAGATTATCTTGATACTGGAAGCGAAAAATCTTGAATTTTCATATACACCGGAAAAAGTACTGTTTCATGATGTCAGCCTTTCTGTAAACAGGGGAGAAATTCTGGCGATCCTGGGGGCTAATGGAGCAGGTAAATCTACACTGCTTAATTGCCTGGCAAATCTTCTGACTCCTCAGAAGGGAGAGGTTCTCCTTAAGGGCAGGCCGGTGAATAAAATACCTCTGAGGGAAACCGCAAAATGCATCGGGTACGTTCCTCAGAGTCACAGACCGGCTTATGGTTACCAGGTAAGGGATTTTATCGTAATGGGGCGTGCTCCCTATCTGGGCATTTTCAGACAGCCGGGCAAAGAGGAATATATGTTGACAGATCAGGTGATGGATGAGATGGGAATTGCACATCTTGCACACCGGTCTTATACAGAGCTGAGCGGTGGTGAAAGACAGCAGGTTACCATAGCAAGAGCCATGGTTCAGCAGCCGGATCTTATCATGCTGGATGAACCGACCAATCATCTGGATTATGGAAATCAGCTGCGTATGATTCATACGATCAAGCGGTTGGCTGACAGAGGGTTTGGGATTATCATCACAAGCCATATGCCGGATCATGTTCTTCTTCTGGATGACAGAGTGGGGATTCTGGATGATGAAGGAAATTTTCAGGTGGGAGTCTGCGGGGAAATGATGAAAGAAGAAAGACTTCGGAGCCTTTACCATGTAGACATTCATCTGGTATATGAACCGGAAGTGAATCGGATAGTATGTGTTTCGGGAGAACGGGAAAAATGAAGAATAATTTAGACAAAAAACCCTTCCGTATAGCATTTTATGGGAAGGGCGGCATTGGTAAATCTACTATTGCAGCAAATTTTTCGGCGGCAATGGGAAAAAGAGGATATCGTGTTCTGCATATAGGATGTGATCCGAAAGCTGATTCTGCCAGACTTCTTACGGGGAGAAAAATACCGGATGTTCTTTCTGTTCTGGCCAAGAAATCTCAGATTTCCAGAGAGGATCTGGTTTCTGAAGGGATTTATAAAGTACAGTGTGTGGAAGCGGGAGGGCCGAAGGCAGGAACCGGGTGTGCAGGGCTGGGGATAACGGCAACGATGGATCAGCTCGGTGATATGGGGATCCTGCAGGAACCCTGGGACATCATGGTGTACGATGTGCTGGGAGATGTGGTATGCGGCGGCTTTGCTGCTCCCATGCGCCGGAAGCTGGCAGACGCTGTCTGCGTGGTTACTTCTTCTGACTATATGTCTTTATATGCAGCGAATAATATATTGAAGGGAATTGCCCATTTTCAAAGGAAAAAACCACTGTTTTCCGGTCTGATTCAGAATCATTGTAGAGGCGAACGGGATCAGAAAATAATGAATACATTTGCTGACCGCCTGAGAGCCACGGTTCTTGGCGCGGTTCACGAAAGCGAAGAAATAAGACGTGCAGACTTCCGCGCAGAAATACTGACGGAAAAAAACTGTTCTGCACAGGCAGAAATGGAAAGAATAGCGGATGCTATAATGAGCCGCAAGACAGATATGGTTTATTCCCTGTCAGAAAAGGAGATGGAGGAGTTCAGAAACTGTATATTTCAGGAAATGGAGAGGGATTACTTATGATCAGAAAACTGAAGGAGAAAAGGGGCGGTGATATGCCGTCCGGTATTTTTGAGGTACCGGGTATCGGACTTCTGGCACTGGGTTCTATCGCCTGCATTCGTACGATATATTTCCAGGCATGGAAAATGCGGTGTCTGGACCGCTTTGCTTATGTGCAGATGAATGAAGCGGACTATGCTCTGGGAAATACGGAGAAAATCCGGGATATGCTGAACGAAATGATTCAGCGGGATCATATACGGGGGATTATCGTTTATACTTCCTGTGTGGAAAGGATACTTTCTCTTGATCTGCAGGAAGTGCTGGCGGAAATTGTAAATCCTGACAGCAAACCGATTGAAATATTTTACCGGGGTCCTATGGTAAAACGTCTGATGAATCCGAAAGAGAATCTCGCCTGTATTCTGGAACGGATGAAAGACAAAGGAGGTAAAACAGTCTGTAAAAAAGAGGATGGGGATTACATGCCAATGCCATTGCTGGCGCCTGATTTTGCGGCTGTGATGTCACTGCTGGAGAACTTTCCGGCGGGAAAGCTCTTAATCACTCCGGGAGGATGCGGAAATTGTCTGAAATCAGAAACAACGCATTATCAGGAGGAGAATATTTATGTTACGGAATTTGATGATCTGCAGCTCAATGCAGGATGTGAACAGGAGATTATATCGGAGGCGCCAGTCTGCTGTCAAAGATGGGGTTTCCTGTGCTATATGCAGAGCGCTGTTTCTTATCTGACGGGACAGAATTGGGAAGAAGTGTCCTTTGCATCAGAGAAAAATAACCTGGAAAGTCTCTGGCTGGGCGGCAGCGGCTTTGAAACCGGACCTGTCGGAGCGGCCAGGGCTCTGAAATATCTGGGAAATCGCTGGTCCAGGAATCATAAGCTGAAAAAAGGAGGACGAAATATTATACTGCTGGGAAAGTACAGGGCGGGGACGCCGAAAAGCAGATATTACCAATGGATAGAGTCTGAACTCCATAAGGCGGGATATACCTGTGTGGAACTGGGAGATATCTGGAATGCATCGGAGGATACAGAAGCTGCGTATCTGTGGGCTATGTCGGCGGAAGCGCTGCCTCTGGCGCGAAGCTGGGAATCAGAGTACAAAATCCCGTTGCTGAGGGAACAGCAATGGGATTTTGACTTTAAAGGGAAACAGACAGATTCAAAAATGTCATGGAAACTTCTGACAGAGCCGCTCCTTGGCCTTCGTCTGAAGAATTTTCTGGAGAGACAGGGGCTGTCCGCGTCTGTTTATGCTTACGTTCCGGACAGGAAGACAAAAAAGTTTTATCAGGAACACCTTCCGGATCAGATTACGTATTTTGAAGACAGTCATTCACTGCATGAACTGGACAGAGAGTCCGGAGAATGGGTCTGCGACCCCATTTTTCGGACGTATCTGAAAGAGAATCCTGAAAAGAAATGGCATCCTCTTGTTTATCCCATGGCAAGCGGCGGATTATTTGACTGATCTGAGATCATGCCGTTGAGCAGTTTCATTTCTTTTGTGATAAAAATAATTACCAGCATTGCCGCCATGAAATCAGCTATCGGGGCGGAATACATAACGCCGTCGATTCCCATGAACATGGGCAGTATAATAATCAACGGCAGAAGAAAGATAATCTGACGAGTCAGAGACAGGAAAATACCTTTTGCAGCTTTGCCGATGGAGGTAAAAAAGTTGGAAGATACCGGCTGCAGTCCGTTGATAAAAGTAAAAAACAGAAAGATATGAAAATACTGTTCTGCAAACTGGAAATATTCTTCGCTTCCGGAACCAAACAGACCGATAATCTGCCGCGGGAATAAACGAAAGCATAAAAATGCAATGCAGGAAATTACGGTGGCCGCGGCGGCGGCTTTTAAATAAGCTTCCCGCACACGGCGGTATTTTTTTGCTCCGTAATTGAAACTGACAATGGGCTGCAGGCCCTGGGAAGTTCCAATGCACAGGGAGAAAAATATCATGTTCACTTTCGAAATAATTCCGGCACAGGCAAGAGGTATTTCGCTTCCGTAGCTGGACTGAGCTCCGTAGTATCGGAGAATGTTGTTCATGGCGATCTGAACCGCCATCATAGCCAACTGATTGAAACAGGGAGCCATGCCCAGTTTCACGATATCCTTACAGTACTGAAAATCGGGTATTAATGACTTTAAAGTCAAATGTACCGTTTTAAACCGGGTAAAATAAATAATTACCATAATGCCGGAAACAATCTGTCCGATAATGGTGGCCAGAGCGGCACCTGCCATTCCCATACCGAATCCGAAGATGAACAAAGGATCCAGAATTGTATTGAGAACAGCGCCGGTTAAGGTACAGATCATGGAAAATCTGGGACTGCCGTCCGCCCGGATCAGATTGGATCCGCCGGTTGCCAGGATTAAAAAAGGAAACCCAAGGGAGGTAATTCCGGTATAAGTAAGAGAATAGTCCAGAATATCGGGAGTTGCTCCGAAAAGGTTCATCATGGGTTCCAGAAAAATTCTAACAATCAGGCATAACAGAACGCCTAGAGAAAACAGCAGAAAAATTGCATTGCCAGCGTACCGTCTGGCTTTTTCTTTTTCTCCGCCGCCCATGGCAAGATTGAAGTTGGCAGCGCCGCCGATGCCGCACATCAGAGACAGTGCAGTACAGGTAATGGTAAGAGGGAAAGCAACATTTGTGGCTGCATTTCCCAGAGTTCCTACGCTGTGCCCGATAAAAAACTGATCAACGATATTATAAAGAGCGCTGACCAGCATAGCGATAATGCTGGGAACGGCAAAGCGGATGAGAAGTTTGTTGACAGGTTCTGTACCCAGCGGGTTAGAACTGGTTTGGGTATCCGTCATGGAAAATACCTCGTCTTTCGTGTTATTTGTATTCTCAGTTTACTTGATGAAAGACGGACAGTCAATGGTTCTGTTTATTGCCCGGAAAATAAATGTCTTCGGAATTGTCCGGGGGTAATTTTGTATTTTCGCCGGAAAGCGGCAATATAAGAGGAAGCTGTGGCGAATCCTGATAATGCAGCAATATGCTCGATAGAATAAGTAGAGCTGGTCAAGCATTGTCGGGAGGCGTGAAGACGGGTATTTATAATGTATTGATAGGGTGAATATCCGGTCTTTTTTTTGAAAAGAGTACAGAAGCTGGAGACACTTAAACCGACATGATGAGCCAGAAACTCCAGGGTCAGAGGTTCACTGTAATGGCAGTTGATATAATTAATAATTTTATTGATGCTGTCGATATCATTTTCTTTTGCCAGAAGAAGACCTAGTATTTCGTATAGTTTTGCAGAAACAATAATCTCAGGATATTGCCGGGACGATCTGAAAGAGTAAACCAGATCATGAAGTTTGGATAAAAATTCCGTATTGTTTTTCAACTCGAAAATATGTCTGCCGTGGTTCGATGATATTAAATGGGAGAAAAAAGGATGAAAATTTTTCCCGTTAAAATGTACCCACAGCATTTCCATGTTTCCTATTGCACCGTAAATATGAGGCTTTTGGGTTTCAAAGAGAAAGGCTTCTCCGGCCTGAGCTTCGTAAGTCTGTCCTTCGGTAGAAAGAACGGCACGCCCTTTCAGGATATACATAAGAAGATAATGGCAGTATTGTTTCCGAACGGCACAGTATTCCGGGGTGCAGTATGCATGTCCGACATATTCTACATAGAGAAATAAATCTTTCGCCGGCTGAGTTGGGTTATAAGATTGTTCAAAAGATTGCGGCAGTATTCCGGGAAGAAGATGGGAAAAATTTGTCATACCAGTCACCTCATGTTTTTTTAAAAGTATAACATTTCCTGTATGAAAAGCCATCAAAAAATATTCAGTTTTTAATGAGAAAATATAAGAATTCGACATTTTCAGAAAAGTATTTGGGATGTATTTTATCATGAGTAGTTTTAAGATATGTATATAAAATCTGAATGTAAAGGAGTTTATATCATGACAGGAAAAGAAAGAATATGTACAACTTTGAATCACAGACAGCCGGATAAAGTAGCCATTGATTTTGGAGGAACCTGTGATTCCACCATGCATGTCAGCTGTATAGAGGGGCTGAGAGAATACTATGGTCTGGAAAAACATCCGGTTACCGTTCAGGATGTGTTTACCATGGCTGGAACGATGGAAGAAGATTTGCTGGATGCTATGGGGGTTGATACGGTTCCCGCTTATCCTCTGGGAATGCACTTTGGTTTTACCAGAGATAAAGTAAAAGAATGGACGAATCTTCAGGGTCAGACGATTCTTGTGCCCGTTGATTTTAATCCTCAGCCTGACGGAAACGGCGGATATTATGTACATACAAAGGGTGATTTAAGTCTTCCGCCCTCCGGCCATATGCCTGCCCAGTCATATTATTTTGACGCTGTCCTCAGACAGGAACCATTTGAGGAAGAAGATTTGAAGCCTACAGACAATCTTATGGAATGGAATCTGCTGGATGAAGATAATCTTGAGTATATTAAAAAACAGGCAGAAGAAGGCGCTGCTTGCGGCCGTGCTGTTGTTTTCGCGGCGCCGGGTATGGGTCTGGGAGACGCGGGAGACATCCCGGGTGATACGCTGAAACATCCCAGAGGAATCCGTAATTATACGGACTGGTATATGTCTCCTCTGTTAAGAGAGGATTTTGTAAAAGAATTGTTTGACAGGCAGATGGATATTGCTATTGAGAATTTAAGAAGAATCAACGATGTATGTGGCGATCTTATTGATGTTGCATTTACCTGTGCAACAGACTTATCTCATCAGCACAGTCTGTTTGTTTCACCGGATGTATTCAGGGAATGTTATCTTCCCTATTATCAGAAAGCCAATAATTGGATTCATGAGAATACTAATTGGAAAATTATGAAACATAACTGTGGAGCTGTGCGCCCATTAATTCCATTATTAATTGAAGCAGGATTCGATATTCTGAATCCGGTGCAGACCTCAGCAGACAATATGGATCCTCAGGAACTGAAAAATGAGTTTGGAAAAGATATCACATTCTGGGGCGGCGGAGTGGATACACAGAAAATACTGCCCTTTGGTACCCCGGAAGAAGTAAGAGAGCAGGTACTGAGAAGATGCGAAATCTTTTCCAAAGATGGTGGTTTTGTTTTCAACGCAATCCATATCATCCAGGCTAATACACCGATAAAAAATATAGTGGCTATGATAGACGCTGTAAAAGAATTTAATGGGGAAAAATAAAACTATACTGCAGAGATTTTCAGCGGTCGGTTAACTTTATGCGGAACTGTCGGGGGGTGATTTTGTATTTCCGGCGGAAGGCGGCAATATAGGATGAGGCATCTGAAAATCCTACGTGGACAGCGATATACTCAACAGGATGTGTGGAGCTGATTAAATACTGCCGGGAAGCGTGGAGCCGCGTGTTTATTATATATTTATAGGGGGAATAGCCAGTTTCTTTTTTGAAAAGAGCACAGAAGCGGGAAACGCTTAAGTTTGCTTTATGTGCCAGAAATTCCAGAGTCAGCGGTTCCGGGTAATGCTGGTTTATATATCGGACAATCATATCGATGGAGTCTGTGTCGGTTATTTCCCCTTTGATCAGGAGCAACGCGAGAATTTCATAAAGTCTGGCAGATACAATGATTTCCGGATATTGTCTGGAATCGGCGTAGGAGCTTACCAGGTCCTGAAGTTTCGGAAGAAATTCCGTATTGTTCTGCAAATCAAACACATGGCCGCCGGGGTTAATGGAAATCAGATGCTGGAAAAATGGATGAAAATTTTTCCCGTTAAAATGAATCCATAATATTTCCAGATTACCGATAGCTCCATAAATATGCGGTTTTTCTGTTTCCATTAACAATGCCTGTCCTGCTTCTGCTTCATAGGTCTGTTCCTCTGTGGTAAAAACAACCTTTCCCTTTAAAATATACATCAGCAGATAATGACAGTAACTCCTGCGGATTACAGAATATTCAGGAGAGCAGAAGGAATGTCCGATATATTCCACATAAAGGAAAAGATTTTTGGCAGTCTGAGTTGCATTGTGTGCCTGTTCGTAGGAGTTGGACAGTACGCCGGGTACGAGGCGGGAATTATACAGCATAAAAAACCTTCTTTCCTTATGTTCTCTAATGCTTTAAGTATAATGGCATGAATAGTAAGATTTCAATACTTTTGTAGAAGTATTTCCGATGTATTCGGAAATAAAAAGGAATATAATGCCTATAACATAAATATTAGAGCGCTCGTAAAAAATAAGAAAATCATATTTTTAAAAAACGGGAAAGGGATTTGACTATGACAGGAAGAGAGAGAGTAAGGACATCATTGAATCACAAGGAACCGGATAAGATGGCGGTGGATTTCGGGGGAACCAACGATTCCACCATGCATGTCAGCTGTATCGAAGGGCTTCGTAATTATTACGGACTGGAAAAACGGCCGGTGGAGGTTGTGGATGTTTACACCATGGCGGGAATCATTGATAAAGATCTGGCAGACGCCATGGGAGTGGATACGGCTGCCGCTTATCCCAATGGGACCATGTTCGGTTTTCCGAGGGACAAGGTGAAAGAGTGGGTAAATCCGGATGGTCAGACAATTCTGGTACCGGAAGGATTCAATCCGCAGCCGGATGGAAACGGAGGATATTACGTGCATCCTCAGGGGGATTTAAGCGCGCCTGCATCAGGGCACATGCCGGCCAAATCGGTATATTTCGATGCCATTATCCGTCAGGAACCATTTGATGATGATAATTTAAGCGTTGAAGATCAGATTGAAGAGTGGACGATCCTGGATGATGACAATCTGCAGTACATTAAGGCTCAGGCTGAAGAGGGATGCAGGCAGGGCCGGGCGGTTGTTCTGGCAGCTCCCGGTATGGGTCTGGGAGACGCCGCTGATATTCCCGGCGTGGGAATGAAACATCCCAAAGGAATCCGTAATTATACGGACTGGTATATGTCTCCTCTGTTAAGGGAAGATTTTGTAAAAGAAGTATTTGACAGGCAGATGGATATTGCCATTGAAAATTTAAGAAGAATCAACGAGGTTTGCGGAGATATGATCGAAGTTGCATTTACCTGTGCGACAGACTTATCTCATCAGCACAGCCTGTTTATTTCACCAGAGGTTTTCCGGGAGGTTTATCTTCCTTACTATCAGAAAGCCAATAACTGGATTCATGAAAACACCAACTGGAAAATCTTAAAGCATTGCTGCGGAGCTGTGCGTCCATTGATTCCGCTGCTGATCGAAGCAGGATTTGATGCGTTGAATCCTGTCCAGACCTCAGCGGACAATATGGATCCTCAGGAACTGAAAAATGAGTTTGGAAAAGATATTTCCTTCTGGGGCGGCGGTGTAGATACCCAGAAGGTACTGCCCTTTGGAACACCGGAAGAGGTAAGGGAGCAGGTTCTGAGGAGATGCGAAATTTTCTCCAAAGACGGGGGATTTATTTACAATGCGGTACATATTATTCAGGCCAATACCCCGGTAGAGAATATTGTGGCAATGATTGACGCGGTAAAAGAGTTTAACGGAGATAAATAAAAAATGGAGGTAGCGGCTATGAAAAGAAAAGTATTGGGTATGATCAGCGCGGCAATAATAGGAATAATGCTGGTTTCCGGCTGCGGTAGCAATGGAAGCGCCCGGGCGGAAGAGAAAACGGATTCGCAGGCAGCAGAAACCGTGCAGACAGAAGAAGCGGAGGGAGAACCTTCCGAATCCTCTAAAGAAGGAAAGAAAATCGGCATGGTTGTCAATTATGCGGGGCAGGATCCCTATCAGACTTCTTACTATGACACGATGGTTTCCTATGCGAAGGAAAAAGGCGTAGATCTGCAGATTCTGGATCCCAAAGGGGATTCTACCACGCAGGCCAATCAGGTACAGGATCTGATCAATATGAAATGTGACTGTATCATTATATGGCCGGTAAACAGCGAAGCAGCTGTGGCGTCCGCCCGGGCTGTGACAAGCGCGGGAATTCCATGTATGACAGCCAATACAAGAATTTCTGAGGCGGGAGAAGAATTTATTAAATGTCATGTGGGACCATCCTGTGTGGAAGAAAGCAAGCAGACAGCCCAGGAGATGGTAAAACAGCTGGGAGCAGATGCGAAAATCGTAGAAATTTCCGGGCCGGCAGGATATTCGGCTTCAC
The DNA here is from genome assembly GCA_050944415.1 of Ruminococcus sp. GTDB lineage: Bacteria > Bacillota > Clostridia > Lachnospirales > Lachnospiraceae > Ruminococcus_G. Next base: position 38,963 of record JBMNRA010000010.1, on the reverse strand, counting down.
TGGAAAGAACCCAGGGTCTGCAGGAGGGAATTGAAGGAACCGACATTGAAATTATGGACAGTCAGACAGGGGAAGGAAACCGGGAGAAATGCCAGCAGATAGCAGAAAACTATCTGGTAAAATACGGAAAAGGCGAGCTGGATGCAATTTTTGTATATGATGATAACGGAGCCTTTGGCGCGTATAATGCGGTGGAAGCAGCAGGAAGACAGGATGATGTAAAAATCTATGCGGGAGCTTCCGGAAGCTACGAAACTCTGCAGTGGGTAAAAGACGGCAAAATCGCGGCTACTGTCATGCAGTCCCCTTACTATGACGCAGAAACAGCGCTTGATATGGCGGTGAGACTGGCAGACGGAGAAGAACCGGATAACTTTGACAACAATATTGAAACACCGCTGGCAACAGCTGAAACGGTAGACTCTCTGGATCTGGAAGAGTGGTAAAATCATAGAAAAACAATGGAAAAGGCGGTCCAACACGACCGCCTTTTTCGTTTTACTTGAAACCTCAGGAAAATTATGTTAAACTTACAGAAATATGGCGTCAATACAGGGGCGTAAAATAATGAAAAAGGGAAAAAACAATCTTATCTTAATTGGTATGCCGGCGGTGGGTAAAAGCACTGTCGGAGTAATCCTTGCAAAAGAGCTGGGATATCAGTTCCTGGATTCTGATTTGCTGATACAGCAGAAAGAAGGAAAGCTGCTGAAAGACATCATTGCCAGCAAAGGTGCGGAAGGTTTTATTTCTGTTGAAAACAGTGTAAACGCATCTATAGAAGCCAGTCGGTCTGTAATTGCAACAGGCGGCAGCGTAGTTTACGGAAAAGAGGCGATGAGGCATTTACAGGAAATCGGGGAAATTATTTACTTGAAAATTTCTTATGCATGTTTGGAGGCTCGTCTGCATAACCTGAGAGGTAGAGGGGTTGTGCTGAAAAAAGGACAAACACTGTACGATATCTATAAGGAGCGGACGATTCTGTATGAGAAATATGCGGACGATACCATTGACGTAAGTGAGAAAGGTATTGAGGAAACGCTGGAAGAAATTCTGGTTCTGGTGAGGCAGTAAGCGGAGCAGTTTTTAATTTTTTTTTACGAATTCGTTGAATTTTTGTGACGTATGAGGTATGCTAATTAATATATGATTGTTTGTATATGCTTGAAGGGGAGCATATGCAAAAGAATATCCGAGGTGGAATATGGAACAATATATTATAAAAGGTGGTAATCCGTTAGTTGGGGAAGTAGAAATAGGGGGAGCTAAAAACGCCGCACTGGCCATACTCGCAGCAGCGATTATGACGGATGAAACGGTTCGTATCGAGAATCTTCCGGATGTAAGAGATATCAATGTCTTGCTGGAAGCAATCGAGATGATTGGCGCCACAGTGGACAGAGTTGACCGGCATACGGTTAAGATCAATGGCTCAACAATAGGGGATGTGAGCGTTGATTATGAGTATATTAAGAAAATTCGTGCATCCTATTATCTGTTGGGTGCACTGCTTGGCAAATATAAAAAAGCGGAAGTACCGCTTCCGGGAGGATGTAATATCGGCAGCCGTCCCATTGATCAGCATTTAAAAGGATTTCGGGCTTTGGGAGCATCTGTGGATATCCTCCACGGCGCAATTGTAGCAAGGGCTGCCAATCTGGAAGGCAGTCATATTTTCCTGGACATGGTTTCTGTAGGAGCTACCATTAATATTATGATGGCGGCCTCCATGGCAAAAGGAAGAACAATCATTGAAAATGCCGCAAGAGAACCTCATGTGGTGGATGTGGCAAATTTCCTGAACAGTATGGGCGCTAATATCAAAGGCGCCGGTACAGATGTTATCAGAATTAAAGGCGTAGATCAGCTGCATGCAACGGATTATTCCATTGTACCGGATATGATAGAAGCAGGAACCTATATGATGGCGGCTGCGGCTACAAAAGGAGATATACTGATAAAGAATATTATTCCGAAGCATCTGGAAGCAACTACAGCAAAACTGGTTGAAATCGGATGTGAAGTCGAGGAATTTGATGATGCTGTTCGGGTAAGCGCGTCCAGAAGACTGAGACGTACTCATGTGAAAACTCTTCCGTATCCGGGATTTCCTACGGATATGCAGCCTCAGATGGCGGTGGTTCTCACTGTGTCAGAAGGGACGAGTATTGTGACGGAAAGCATATTTGAAAATCGTTTTAAATATGCGGATGAACTGGCACGGATGGGCGCCGACATAAAGGTGGAAGGGAATTCAGCCATTATTGATGGCGTTGACAGGCTGACAGGAGCAAGAGTCAGCGCTCCGGATCTGAGAGCCGGAGCGGCGCTTGTTATTGCCGGACTTGCCGCCGACGGCATCACTATTGTGGATGATATTATGTATGTACAGCGCGGATACGAAGATTTTGAAGGAAAACTGACGAATCTGGGCGCCAACATACAGCGCGTTTTCAGCGAGAAGGAGATACAGAAATTTAAACTTCGTACAGGCTGATAAATTTTGTACTTGACGTATAGAAAGAAAAGCGTTATAGTACCTGATGTACAATATAATATTTGCTTTCTCTTTATTCAGAGTGATGGAGATACAAAGGATCTGTGAAGTCACGGCAACCCCCACAGTGGAAGGTGCCAACCTGAGCGAGTAATCGAACAATAAGGGGATTTGAGTTTGAATGTAAAGTCCGCTTATAAAAGCGGACTTTTTTTCGCGTAAGCAATGAGCCGTGCATTCGCGAAAAGCGCAGATTTCCGTGCTTGCACGGAAAATCAGAAGCTTTTCCGCGAATATAGGGCGAAGCCCGCGAACGAGCGCAGCGAAAGCGGAGCGAGGTGAGCAGCACGGCGGAGTGGTGTGAGGAAGGCGAAGCCCGCGAACGAGCGCAGCGAAAGCAAAGCGAGGTGAGCGGCACGGCGAAGTGGTGTGAGGAAGGCGAAGCCCGCGATATATGATCAAACGCGTAAAGACGGAGAGTAAAGCAATACCTCAATACAACAAAGGAGAAGAGACATGGAAAAATTATTATTTACATCAGAATCTGTTACAGAAGGCCATCCGGATAAAATGTGTGATCAGATTTCAGATGCCATTCTGGATGAACTGTTGAAACAGGATCCTATGAGCCGCGTGGCGTGTGAAACCTGTGTGACAACCGGTCTGGTAATGGTAATGGGAGAAATTACCACATCAGCATATGTAGATATTCAGAAAGTTGTTCGGGATACAGTTCGTGAAATCGGTTATACCCGCGGAAAATTTGGGTTTGACGCCGATACCTGCGGTGTTATGACTGCTATCGATGAGCAGTCTGCAGACATTGCCCTTGGCGTTGACAAGGCTCTGGAAGCAAAAGAAAATAAAATGTCCGATGAAGAGATTGACGCCATCGGCGCCGGAGATCAGGGGATGATGTTCGGATACGCCACAAACGAGACGCCGGAATATATGCCCTATCCCATCGCACTGGCTCATAAGCTGGCGCTGCAGCTTACCAAAGTAAGAAAAGACGGAACGCTTCCTTATCTGCGTCCCGATGGAAAGACACAGGTAACAGTGGAATATAACAAAGAGGGCAAACCGATTCGTCTGGATGCAGTGGTGTGCTCTACACAGCATGATCCTGCAGTTACTCAGGAGCAGATTCATGAAGATATTAAAAAATATGTATTTGCACCCATTATTCCGGAAGATATGGTGGATGAAGATACAAAATATTTCATTAATCCTACCGGACGTTTTGTAATCGGAGGACCTCATGGAGACAGCGGACTGACAGGACGTAAAATTATTGTAGATACCTACGGCGGATATGCCCGTCACGGCGGCGGTGCTTTTTCCGGAAAGGACTGCACAAAAGTAGACCGTTCTGCAGCGTATGCAGCCAGATATGTGGCGAAAAATATTGTTGCAGCGGGCTTGGCGGACAAATGTGAAATTCAGCTGTCCTATGCTATTGGAGTGGCACATCCGACTTCCGTAATGGTAGATACGGCAGGAACCGGTAAACTTCCGGATGAAAAACTTGTGGAGATTATCCGTGAGAATTTTGATTTAAGACCGGCAGGCATTATTAAAATGCTGGATCTGCGCCGTCCGATTTACAAACAGACAGCGGCTTATGGACATTTCGGACGCAACGATCTGGACCTGCCATGGGAAAAACTGGATAAAGTTGAAACTCTGAAAAAGTATCTGTAATATAATCAGCAGGCTTGTGCAGCAGAGGGGCTATCGGCATCAGCCGATAGCCCCCTGCTTTTATAATCTGTTTTTATCACCCCACTCACACATGCCATCAAGAATAGGAATTAAAGATTTACCCCGTTCTGTCAGGCTGTATTCCACTTTAGGCGGAATCTGCGGGTATTCTTCCCGATGAACAAGCTGATCGGCCTCCAGTTCTTTTAATGTGGAACTCAAAGTTTTGTAAGAAATTTCACCAATATATTTTTTCATTTCATTAAACCGGACTACCCCAAACTCCATTAACGTATATAATATGGTCATTTTATATTTTCCGTTGATTAATGACAGTGTGTAGCTGAAGCCGGTTGAACTGAGGCATTCGTTTGCAATACATCTTTTGCTCATTTCACACTTTCCTCCAGGTAAGTACTTAACGTATTTGTAAGTATCGCACTTTAATGTGCGTACTTGTTTTTGAGTTTGTTCTTGCTATGATTATAATATCAGCAGCGGAAGAAGTCAATTCCGCAGAAAAAGGAGGCAATCATATTATGAGAGCAGAATTAAAAGAGTATCAGGCTGTTGAGGAAGCCGCAATGAAATTTGTCAAGAGTGTTGCAGAGGGCAACAGCAAGTACGCTAAGGAACTGTTTATTGATGAAGCAGTCCTGTTCGGTTATCTTGACGGAGAGCTGGAGCATGGCTCCATTGAGCAGTTCTATCACAATGTGGACACGGTGCCCGGCGGCGACAATTTCAAAGCCCGTGTGGATGTTCTGTTGTTAGAAGAAACGCTGGCTGTTGTTCGTGTTCTTGAACAGGGCTGGGGTAACCGCATTGACTTTACCGATGTGCTGCTTCTGCTGAAGATGAACGGTGAATGGAAATGCGTAGCGAAAGCCTATAATCAGAATTCCAATACGATTGAGAAAAAATAAATAACCGCTGAGGAGGAAAGTTTAATGAGTAAGAAAATTGTTGTAATTACTGGAAGCCCGAGAAAAAATGGCAACAGCTTTGCCATGACAGACGCTTTTATTAAAGCAGCGGAAGAAAAAGGACACAGCGTGACGAGGTTTGATGCGGCTGCAATGAATGTGGGAGGCTGCCATGCCTGTGAAAGCTGCTATAAGACAGGAAAAGCCTGTTCTTTTGATGATGATTTCAATCTGATTGCTCCTGCTGTTCTGGATGCGGATGTTGTCGTCTTTACTATGCCGGTATACTGGTATTCGATTCCGGCGCAGATTAAGGCGGTGATTGACAAACTGTATTCTTTCTGCGTTGCCGGAAAAGACATTGCAGGAAAGAAATGTATGTTGATTGCCTGCTGTGAGGAAGATGATATTTCCGTTTTGGATGGTGTGCGGATTCCCCTGGAGCGTTCCGCGGCGCTTATAAAATGGCATATGGCAGGAGAAGTTCTGGTTCCCGGAGTTCTGAATACCGGTGATATTGAGAAAACGGACGGCTGTCAGCAGGCGGCTGCTCTGGCAGAAAAAATTTAAAAGAAATGGAGCGTTTGATATGAGCAAAAAAATAGTAGTACTGAATGGAAGTCCTCGAAAGAAAGGAAATACATCCATGCTTGTAAAGGCATTTGTCGAAGGGGCGGAAAGTGCGGGAAATACGGTAACGGAATTTTTCCTTGACAGTATGGAGATTCATGGCTGCAAAGGATGTTTCGGCGGCCACAGCAGTAAAGAATGTCCATGTGTACAGAAGGATGATATGGCTCAGATTTATCCCGCGGTGAAGGAATGTGACGTGGTGGTGCTGGCAACTCCGCTCTACTACTGGAATATGAGCGGCCAGATCCGAACAGCCATTGACCGGCTGTTTGCCTTAGAGGAGGGCGATGGCAATCTGCTCAGAGGACATGACCGGTCTTCCGCTTTGCTCATGGCGGCGGAAGGCCATGGATTTGAGGATGTGCTTACCTATTACGATCATCTGATGGAACATTTGCGTTGGAAAAATCTCGGTCACGTACTTGCCGGGGGAAATATGAATGCTGGAGACATTAATGGGAAACCGGAAATCCAGACCGCATATGACCTTGGAAAATCCATTCAGTAATTTTCAGAAAATTTTATTATGGCGTTGGCCTTATGACATGAAAAACGGCAGTCTTCCGTGAGGAGGCTGTCTTTTTTCATGGCGCTGTTTGGCAGGAGGTCCCAATGGTATCCAACAGGTAACTATGGCACAATATTGTGCTTACTTTACGGTTTCTGTTCCCGGGGATAAGATAAATGACAGAAAGGGCATTAAAAGTGATGCCGGTAAAATCTGAAGATCGGGAAAGGAGAATGATATCATGAAAAAAATATGGAGGTTCTTTATAGCGGCGATGCTGCTGACAGGGCTGTTGGGAGGATGCGGTCCCTCTTCTGCGTCCGCAGAGGAGCAGAAAACGGGTGAAGAGCCTTTGAAAGTTGCCATGGATTTGAAATTTCCACCTTTTACGGGAACGGATGAGAACGGGGATCCGGAAGGGCTGGAAGTTGATATAGCCTATGCCCTGGGGGAATATCTGGGGCGTGATATTGAAATTGTCAATACTGACTTTTCCATGCTGATTACGGCTCTTGAAACCGGTGAAGCGGATGTGGTTATTTCCGATATGACGGTAAAAGAAGAAAGGAAAGAAAAGGTGGACTTTTCAGAACCTTATCTGTACGGAAGAACACTGGCGCTGGTAAATAAAGAATTTGCCCAAAAGAATGGCATTACTGATGAAATGACACCGGAAGAGTTTTTCTCCATTGACGGAGAACGTGTGGTAGGTCTTGCCGGAACCATATCGGTATCGGTGCCTCAGTCTTATGGGGTGGAAGTGGAAGAAGTGACAGAGGTTGCCAGCGCGCTTATGGAAATCAACCAGAACAAGGCGGATGTACTGGTGGGAGCAAACACAATTCTGGGCGACCACGCGGCAAATGCGGATACGACCGTTGTATACGGAGGAATTAAAGAATACAGTCAATCTGCCATGGCGGTAAAGAAAGGAAATACTCAACTGCTGGAACAGCTGAATGCATTTATCGAGACCATGTATGAAAACGGCGGTTTCTATACAGAAGCCGGAGACAAGTACGATGCAGCCATAGGAGAATATCTTCAGGACGAAAACAAGGGGCTGGAATATGTGATTTATCCGCCGGAAGGCGGGGTGCCGGAGGTGTAACGTAAGATGTCCGCAAAAATAAAATGGCTTCAGAATCTGGCGGCTTTTGGCATTTTTGCAGTTCTGATTGTCTACGTGCTTTTGTTTACCACAGATAATCCCAGATATCATCTGATTCTGGATGAGAGAACCATGCTGCTGGAGGCATTGTGGACAACCATTTATATCAGTCTGATTTCTCTGGTACTTTGCATGGTATGCGGTTTTCTGTTTTATCTGATGCAGAAAAGCAAAATTCCCTTTGTGCGGGCCATGACGGTAATTTTCCGGGAGATCATCATGGGAACCCCCATGCTGGTGATGGTATTTCTGATGGTATATGTGTTTGGGAACATGATGGGCGTATCCAATAAGCTGGCTCTGGGAATCGCCGCAATGACCCTGTATACCATGCCTTACGTGGCCAATTCCTATGAAAGCGCGGCAGCGGTCATCGACCAGGATCAGTATATGGTGATGGATCTGTACCATTTCAGCGGCGTGCAGAAATACCTGTATGTAATTTTTCCGCAGATGGTTAAGCCCATGCTTCCCGCTCTGATCAATCATCTGTCCGGAATCGTAAAAGGCACAGCGCTTCTGAAAATTGTTTCTGTACCGGAAATTTCGTATGTGCTCACTGTTATTTCTTCAAAAAACTGGGCGTCTATCGAAGGATATCTGGTGATGTGGATGATGTATTTGATTGTCACCATTCCTTTGTCTGTTCTGGCTCAGTACATAGGCAGGAGGCTGGGAAATGGAAATTAGGATGGAACATCTTTCAAAGTATTATGACAGAAAAGTGCTGGATGATCTTTCGCTGGATTTAAAAAATATCCATGCTCTTGGCATCATCGGGAAGTCGGGATGCGGTAAGTCTACCTTGCTTCGTCTTCTGGCGGGGCTGGAAAAGCCTGAGGAAGGAAGAATATGGATAAACGGCACATTGTTGGAAGGAAAGAATGTAAAAAAGTATCAGGATGGAATCGGTTACGTTTTTCAGAAGCATAATCTGTTCCCGCACCTATCTCTGAAGGAGAATATCGTGTTGATTTTAAATAAAATCCGGAAAATACCCTGCAGGGAAGCGAAAAACCACGCCGAAGAAATCCTGACCAAGGTAGGACTGAAAGAAGAAATGAATAAAAAGCCGGATGCGGTGTCCGGGGGGCAGGCCCAGAGGGCGTCTATAGCCAGAGCCCTGGCTGCGGATCCGAAGCTGATATTTCTGGATGAACCCACGGCTGCTCTGGATCCAATACTGACAGGAGAGGTTCTTAAAGTTATTCAGGAGATGAAGGACGGCGGGAAAGACTTTATTTTTGTCACCCATGAACTGAAGTTTCTGAGAAATTTTGCGGATTACATCCTGTTTATGGAAAGTGGTCAGGTGGTGGAAGCAGGTCCGGCAGTCTGTCTGGATGCGCCGAAAACTGAACTTTTAAAAATATTCGTAAAAGGAGAGGCGTAAAATGGGAATCGGAATATTGTACGAGTCAGAGGAGTGGTCTACCTATGCGCTGCGGGATGACATTGCGAAACTGGGAGTTCCGGCAAAATTAATATGCATGGAAAAACCAGTGAAAACGGAGGATTTTAAAGACTGTGAACTGGTCTTAAACAGAGTTTTTGCCAGCGCCGGATTCCGGGGACACCAGAAGTCACTGGAGCAGACGCCGAAGATTCTGGAAAAGCTGGAAGATTCGGGGATTACGATTATTAATCCCAGGGCGGCTCATTTTTACGAGACAGATAAGGCGCTGACCGCGGATGTTCTGAGAAGGCAAGGCATCCCTGTTCCGCGAATATACGGTATAATCCGCAAAAGGGAAACGGACAGAGGTAATAAAATATCATATCCGTGCATCCTAAAACCCAACTGCGGCGGGAGAACCACTTATACCTATATTCTGGAAGACGAGGAAAGTCTGAACCGGGCGCTGGAAGAGATACCGGATGTTGATATGCTGGCGGAAGAGTACATAAAGCCGGTCCGCAGGTATCTGACAAGAATTGAGATCATTGGCGGAGAATGCCGTTTAATTCTGAAAAGGAGCGTAGCGGACAACGGTCTGTCCGCCTATCACCTGGGGTCGCGGTATCAGTTTTATCCGGAATGCAGCAGACCGCTGCGGGAGACAGCGCTGTATGCCATGGAAATTCTGAGAATTGAGACCGGCAGCATGGATGTGATTGAGACTGAGGATGGATTTTATATTATCGACGTGAATTCCGTGTCAAACGCGTCAGAGGACAATACGGAAATGTTCCGCTTTGATCTGATGCTGGAGACAGCGAAATATGCGGTAGAAAAATATAAGAAGGAACAGAAAGGATGATTATTATGATGACAATTCAGGAAATCTATGAAAAATTTGACAAAATCGGATGTACTACGTTTTCAACGGTATGCGAAGGAAGAGCTGTTTCCAGAATCGCTCACTTTTTTGCCTGGGATGAGGATGGTATTTATTTTCGGACGATGATGGTAAAACCCTTTTATAAACAGGTGAAGGAATCGGGAAACGTTACGGTATGCGGCATGTATCCCGATACAAAGGTAATACATGATGAAAATAATCTACCTTCCTTCCATCCCGGATACTTCATGCGTCTCACAGGAGACGTCCGGGAACTGACGATGGAAGAAGTGGAAGAAAAAGCTGCGCATAACCGGGATTTTAACGTGGCGGTTTACGATATCAAAAAATATCCGGCTACCAGAATTTTCCTAATTTATCGTGCGAAAGGCGAGTGTTACGATTTTGATTATGCCAGGGAACACCGGGATCATAAGCTGGAGAGAGAAAGATTCTCTTTCGGAGGTATGAAAGTGGAACCGGCGGGACTTGTAATCACAGATAAATGCATAGGCTGTGGAAAATGCCGGACAGTCTGTACCTTTGATGCTATTGTACCGGGGGAACCTTACAGAATCATGGGTAATCGCTGTGATGAATGCGGCAATTGTTATGTAAACTGTCCGGCGGATGCTATTATAAGCAAAGGTATAGATGCTGTAAATCGTTAATGGAGATATATGGGGTACGTCAATCGGACTTTAGTCAGTAGATGGACTATGGCTGTCAAAACATTTAATAGATATTTATTTTTCTCTAATCTGCTGCAGGCGGATATTATCGAACCGGTATCTGGCTATGGAAAAGAAAAATACAAATTCAAAAAAATGTATGGGGTTTAGATCACCCGGAACAGTAATAAGCCGGCAGTTTACAAAATATTTAGAAAACTTTCCCCGTCCCAAGATGAAAATCCCCCCCTGGTATGATATAATGTCCACGTAAGCAATGAGCCGTGCATTCGCAAAAAGCGCAGATTTCTGTGCTTGCACAGAAAATCGGAAGCTTTTTTGCGAATATAGGGCGAAAGCCCGTGAGCGAGCGAAAGCGAGCGGCACGGCGAAGAGCTCCATACAGGCGAGCGGAAAGGAAGTGCAGGATAAAGCACGGCATGAAATTAAAAACAAGAATTATCATAACTTTTTTTACCATTGTTTTAGTACCGCTGACTCTGACAGGCATATCCTTTTATGGATTTGCGCAGTATCAGATTCGGACCCTGCGGGAAGAATATGGAATTGAAGTTTCCTATGAAAACTTATCAAACAGTACCATGATGCTGAGTAAAATCACTCAGGATACATTCGCGCTGATGCAGGAAGAAGCGGAGAGAGATCCGGGGGTGTTTGAACAGAGCAATTATCTGAATACATTGAACAGCCGTCTGGATAATATGTATTCTTTTTTGCTGGTAAGAAAAGATAACACCATATATTACTGCGGATCTGAGGAAGATGTGACCAGTCTGTTTACGCTGCTTCCTGCTTACGGTGATGCAAGAGCCGGATCTGATACTGGTGTATATATCGGAGGGGATGAACAGGCTCTGGTGAAACAGGCGGACTTTCAGTTTTCCGACGGATCAAGGGGCAGCGCTTTTATCATAACGGAGGCGGATGCTTTTATTCCGCAGATGCGGATTCTCATGCTTGAGATGGTAGTTGTTATTCTGATTGTACTGATTGCCACGGGACTGTGTCTCAGTCTCTGGATTTACCAGGGTGTAGTTACGCCGCTGAATCAGCTGAAAAAAGCCACGCGCAGCATCAAAGAGGGAAATCTGGACTTTACTGTGGAGGGGAGCGGCGTTGATGAGATTAATGATCTGTGTGAAGATTTTGAAGAGATGCGCAAACGTCTGAAAATGTCCACGGAAGAGAAAATGGTGTTTGACAAAGAGAATAAAGAGTTGATCAGCAATATTTCTCACGACCTGAAAACGCCCATTACGGCCATAAAGGGATATGTGGAAGGCATTATGGACGGAGTTGCCGACACGCCGGAGAAAATGGATAAATATATTCGTACAATCTATAATAAAGCCAATGAGATGGACCGGCTGATTAATGAGCTGACCTTTTATTCCAAGATTGATACCAACAGAATTCCCTATACTTTCAGCAAAATTCTGGTAAATGACTATTTTAATGACTGTATTGAGGATATCAGTCTGGAGCTGGAGTCGGAAAATGTCGTTTTCACATACGAAAATCAGCTGACAGAGAATGTGATTGTAATTGCGGATGCTGAACAGATCAAAAGGGTTATCAATAATATTATCAGCAATTCTTTGAAATACATGAATAAAGAATTTAAAAAGATAGATATTCGTCTCAGAGATGTAGGGGACTTTGTCCAGTTTGAAATAGAAGATAACGGGAGAGGAATTGCGGCAAAGGATCTGGCTAATATTTTCGACCGGTTTTACCGGACGGATGCTTCGAGAAATTCTTCCAAAGGGGGCAGCGGTATCGGGCTGTCCATTGTCAAAAAAATTCTGGAAGATCACGGAGGAAAGGTTTGGGCGACCAGTCAGCTGGGAAAAGGGACGACGATGTATTTTGTATTAAGAAAATATCAGGAGGTACCGGCAGATGAGTAGAATTTTGATTGTTGAAGATGAAGAAGCTATTGCGGATCTGGAGAAAGATTATCTTGAACTGAGCGGATTTGAGGTGGAAATCGCTTATCAGGGAAATGACGGACTGAAACGTGCGCTGGAAGAGGATTTTGATCTGGTGATTCTGGATCTGATGCTGCCGGAGGTGGATGGTTTTGAAATATGCCGGCAGATTCGGGACAAGAAAAATACGCCTATTATTATGGTGTCTGCAAAAAAGGATGATATTGATAAAATCAGAGGCCTGGGTCTGGGTGCCGATGACTATATGACGAAACCTTTCAGCCCCAGTGAGCTGGTGGCAAGAGTAAAGGCTCATCTTGCCCGGTACGAGCGTCTGATCGGCAGCGGTATGCCGGAAAATGATATCATTGAGATCAGGGGAATAAAAATCGACAAGACAGCCCGGAGAGTCTGGGTAAACGGGGAAGAAAAGAATTTTACCACCAAAGAATTTGATCTGTTGACCTTTCTTGCCCAGAATCCCAATCACGTATTTACAAAGGATGAGCTTTTCAGTAAGATATGGGATATGGAATCCATAGGCGATATCGCTACGGTCACTGTTCATATAAAAAAAATACGTGAAAAAATTGAGATGAATACGGCAAAGCCTCAGTATATTGAAACGATATGGGGAGTAGGATATCGGTTTAAAATCTGATAATGCCAAGAGAGAATGACATGGGAAAAATATTTTACATTATGGGGAAAAGCGCGTCCGGTAAAGACAGTATTTACCAGTGGCTCCTGGAAAAGAAGGGGTTGGGATTGAAGAAAATCATTCTGTACACCACGCGTCCTATAAGAGATGAAGAAAAACAGGGACGGGAATATTTTTTTGTAGATGAATCCCAATATCTGAAATTCCAGAGAGAAGGACGTCTGATAGAAGCCAGATCTTATCAAACGGTGCATGGTATCTGGACTTATTTCACTGCTGACGATGGGCAGATTGATCTGGAAAAGTATAATTTCCTGGCTATCGGGACACTGGAATCTTATCAGAAGATGAAAGAATATTTCGGAGAAAGAGTAATCTGTCCTATCTATATAGAAGTGGAAGACGGAGAAAGACTGGAGCGGGCGTTGCACCGGGAGAGAAAGCAGGATCATCCCCGATATGCGGAGATGTGCCGGAGATTTCTTGCGGATGCGGAAGACTTTTCCGAGAAAAATATCGAAAGAGCGGGTGTCAGACGACGCTTTTGCAATGATGACAGCAATAAGTGCTGTGCTGAGATTGAAAGTTATATAAAAAATATGTTATACTGAACACATGATTTAGGAGGTGGTGAGAATGTCAGGATTTGATGGCATAATCGGGCATAAGGATGTAATTGAGCATCTTCAGAATGCAATCCGTACAGATAAGATTTCCCATGCGTATATATTTGACGGAGAAACGGGATCAGGTAAAAAATTGCTGGCCACCATGTTTGCCATGACGCTGCAGTGCGAGATGAAAGGTGTGGATCCCTGTCTTAAGTGTGCCTCCTGTAAAAAAGCGCTCAGTAAGAATCATCCGGATATTATTAATATTGTTCATGAAAAGCCCAATTCCATCGGTATTGAGGAAATCCGGGGACAGCTTATTTCAGATGCAGGTATAAAACCTTACAGCAGTCCATATAAAATATATATCATAAATGATGCTCAGCTGCTGACGCTGCAGGCGCAGAATGCTTTGCTGAAGACCATTGAAGAACCGCCCTCCTATGTGGTGGTGATATTGCTGACCAATAATCTGGACGCGCTTTTGCCCACGATTACTTCCCGATGCGTCACACTGACGCTGAAAGCAGTGGGAGATGACATGGTAAAAAATTACCTGATGGAGAGACTGCATATTCCGGACTATCAGGCGGAAATTGATGCTTCGATTGCCCAGGGAAATATAGGGAAGGCGGAAAAACTGGCGACCAGTGAGGAGTTTACACAGCTGACGGAAAACGCGCTGAAAATATTAAAGAGGTCCGGTGACAGTGATCTGTATGAAATGGTGGATTCTATTAAGGAGCTGACCAAAGATAAACAGAATATTTATGATTATCTGGATTTGTTTTTGATGTGGTTCAGGGACGTTTTGTTGTTTAAGGCGACCAGGGAAGTTGACAGTCTTGTATTCAAACAGGAAATCAACTATATTAAAGAGAGGGCAAGGAAAAGTTCCTATGAGGGACTTGAATTGATCATAGAGGCTATTGAAAAGGCCAAAGTAAGACTCCACGCCAATGTGAATTTTGATCTGGTACTGGAGCTTCTGTTTTTGACAATCAGGGAGAACTAGAATTATGATAAAAATAATCGGAGTAAGATTCCGAAATGTAGGAAAAATATATTATTTTAATCCAAAGGGGCTTAATATTAAAACGGGGGATCATGTTATCGTAGAAACGGCCAGAGGTGTGGAATACGGTCATGTGGTTCTGGGACCGAAAGAAGTGGAAGAGGATAAGGTAGTACAGCCTTTGAAGGATGTGATCCGGATTGCGACAAAAAAGGATCATGAAAAAGAGGAGAACAACCGGAGAAAGGAAAAAGAAGCATACGAAATCTGTCAGAAAAAGATTCAAAAGCATGGTCTGGAAATGAAACTCATTGATGCGGAGTATACATTTGATAATAATAAAGTCCTGTTTTACTTTACGGCAGACGGAAGAATAGATTTTCGAGAGCTGGTTAAGGATCTGGCAGCCGTATTTAAGACCAGGATTGAACTGCGGCAGATCGGTGTCAGAGATGAGACGAAGATTCTGGGAGGAATCGGAATCTGCGGCAGACCTCTGTGTTGTCATACGTATCTGTCGGAGTTTGCGCCTGTGTCCATAAAAATGGCAAAGGAACAAAATCTTTCTCTGAATCCCACGAAGATTTCAGGAGTCTGCGGACGACTGATGTGCTGTCTGAAAAATGAGCAGGAAACGTATGAGTATCTGAATAAAAAGCTTCCGGGCCTGGGTGACCGTGTGGTTACACCGGAGGGCATGAAAGGCGAGGTGCAGAGTGTAAATGTGCTGCGTCAGCTGGTAAAAGTTCTGGTAGATATGGGAGATGAAAAAGAAATAAGAGAATATCCCGTGGAAGAGCTGAAATTTAAGCCGCGGCAGAATAAAAAGGACAAAGTAAAGCTTTCTCAGGAAGAGATGAAAGAGCTGGCCAAACTGGAAGAGTAGGAGATATGGCATACGGATGGAATTACGCTTAGAAGAAGGGGAACGTTTGGACGATCTTCAAAATGGTTACAAAATAATACAGGATGTTAAGAATTTTTGTTTTGGCATTGATGCAGTGCTCCTGGCCTGGTTTGCCAGACTAAAGCAGGAAGCGCAGATTCTTGATATGGGAAGCGGGAATGGAATTATCCCTCTGCTGCTTCGGGCCAGAAATGAACAGGTGCATATTACCGGTCTGGAAATACAGGAGAAAAGTGCTGCCATTGCAAGACGAAGCGTTGCTTATAATCATCTGGAAGATGATATTGATATTGTAACGGGAGACATTAAAGAGGCCGCAGCCATATTTGGAAAGGCCTCTTTTTCTGTTGTTACGGCAAATCCCCCCTATATGACGGGAGGGCATGGACTGACCAATGAGCGGTCATCCATAACAATTGCCCGCCATGAAGTGCTCTGTTCCCTGGAAAATGTGATTTCCCAGGCATCACTGGTGCTGAAAGAACGGGGCAGATTTTATATGGTGCACAGGCCTTTCCGTCTTGCTGAGATTATGTCGCTGATGGTAAAGTATCACCTGGAACCAAAGCGTATGCGGCTGGTATATCCTTTCGTGGATAAAGAGCCGAATATGGTACTGATTGAAGGGCTGAAGGGGGGGAATTCCAGGATTACGGTGGAAAAGCCACTGATTGTATACCGGGCTCCCGGGGTTTACACCAATGATATCCTGAATATTTATGGAAGGAGTGACGGGTAAGTATGAAGCTGGACAAAGAGACCTTAAAAAAAATCCGAGGTCTGATTCTGTTTACGGCACTTTTGGTAGTTGCTCTGGTAAATTATGAGACCTTGTTTCGTGCGGCCAGATTCGGTCTGAAGATTGCCTTTCCCTTTATACTGGGAGGCGGAATTGCCTTTCTTCTGAATGCGGTTACGACTTTTTTTGAGACCCATCTCTTCGGGAACCGGTATATGAAAGACAGGAAAATTACAGGGAAGATTGCCAGACCCATAAGTCTGGTCATATCCATAGTAGTAATTTTCGGTGTAATTTTGCTGGTTATGTTTGTTGTAATGCCTCAACTGGGAACGACAGTTATGGGACTTGGAAAAACCATAACGAATTTCATACCTCAGGTAGAGAAGTGGATGAATGACCTGACGCAGAATAATGAACTGGTAAATACGGTGTCAAAAGAACTGGAGATTGACTGGGACCGGGTTATCAATTCTGTGGTGGAATTTGTGCAGACAGGAGCAACTAATCTGATCAGCTCCACTTATGATGTTATCAGATCGCTGGTCAGTGCGGTCAGTAATTTTATCATAGGTTTTGTTTTTGCGTGTTATGTAGTGCTGCAGAAAGAAAAACTGAAACGGCAGCTGGGGAAAGTATGTGCAGCGCTTCTCCCGGAGCGGTATGCATCGAAAGCGGAACGGATATGTTCGCTCACTTACCGGACATTTATGAATTTTTTCGCGGGACAGTGCGTGGAAGCTGTAATACTTGGCATGATGTTTTTTATTTCCATGAGTATTTTCAGATTTCCCTATGCTATTCTGGTATCGGTGCTCATTGCTTTTTTGGCGCTGATTCCTATTTTTGGCGCATTCATCGGATGTTTTTTTGGCGCGTTTCTGATTCTGATGGTTAATCCCATGCAGGCTTTGGGCTTTATTATCATGTTTCTGGTACTGCAGCAGATCGAAGGCAATTTTATTTACCCCCACGTGGTTGGAAGTTCTGTGGGATTGCCGTCCATATGGGTATTAATGGCTGTTACCATTGGCGGCAGTCTGATGGGAATTGTGGGAATGCTGGTTTTTATTCCCGTAGTATCCATTTTATATACATTGTTCCGTGAGTTTGTATATCACAGACTGGATAAAAAGAGGAAACTGACGGAGGGTGAACAAATATGACAGGTCTGTATTTATGCGCCACGCCTATCGGCAATCTTGAAGATATTACTTTTCGAGTTCTGCGTACGCTGAAAGAAGCAGATCTCATAGCTGCAGAAGATACGAGAAACAGTATGAAGCTGTTGAACCATTTTGAGATTAAAACGCCGATTACCAGTTATCATGAGCATAATAAAATTGAAAAAGGGAAATATCTGATAAAAAAAATGCAGGAAGGAGTTTCGGTAGCCCTGATTACGGATGCAGGTACACCGGGAATTTCAGATCCGGGAGAAGATCTGGTGTCTATGTGCTACCAGTATGGCATCCCGGTGACTTCCCTTCCGGGGCCGGCGGCTTGTATAACCGCATTGACTTTATCCGGATTGCCGGGGCGGAGATTTTGTTTTGAAGCGTTTCTGCCATCGGACAAAAAGGAGAGGAACCGCATACTGGAAGAATTAAAAAATGAGACCAGAACTATGATTATTTATGAAGCGCCTCACAGACTGAGCAGAACACTGGAAGAACTGGAGAAAGTTCTGGGAGACAGAAAGGCGTCTCTGGTCAGAGAGCTGACGAAAAAACATGAAACGGTTTTCCGGTCTACCTTACATCAGCTTCATCTGTCTGTGGAAGAAGAACCGGTTAAAGGTGAATGCGTTCTGGTTATCAAAGGGAAAAGCCGGGCAGAGATTCAGGCTGAGGATATTGCCAGATGGGAGGATATGCCGCTCAATGATCATATGGCTCTTTATGAAAAACAGGGGATGGATCGGAAAAGTGCCATGAAGCAGGTGGCAAAGGATCGGGGAGTATCCAAAAGAGAAATTTATCAGCAGTTGCTGGAAAAATAGATAAAAGAAGAAGCTGCAGTAATGATATCTGTCGGTCAAGTAACGGAAAGAACCTTTACCATCAGGATATTTCTGCGCTACCTTTGCTCTGAAATCTGCAGACCATTTAGATTCAGACATAAAAAATCCCCCTTAAATAGATTTTGGTTATTTACCTTGTCTACTTAAGGGGAATCATATCATAATGTACAGCTCCTTTTTAAAGCGCGTCTATCACCAGGCTGGCCTGAAGGGCGCAGTCGCCAATGGGAACCCAGCTTCGTGACAGTTCAAGAAGAAAAGATTCATCCGGTGTACTGTCGGGATTACGCAGAAAAGAATCAGATAATTTAAATAATATTTTTTCATTTGATTTCAGAGTTTTCATATGTTCATCGGATAATTTCAGCATATAGTCTGTATTGACAGCTTTCTTTTCTATCAGTTTATCGGCAACAGAAGTTAAGAAGTCGGTATGTTCCTGGTCACAGGAAGCAAGAAATACACATTTGCAGAATGCTTTTGTGAAAAAAGGTTCATCTTTCAAACGGTTGAATAATTGAATGAAACGCATCTTCTGGAAAGTGGAAATAAAACAATCCCCCTCGATTAAGGCATCTACAACCTTATTTTTCCAATCCATAAAAAATCCCTCCCAACAATGAATATGTTTTTATTATATCAGAGAGGGAAAGGTTTATAAAGAAGGGGATAAAACTTTTTTGTTGAAAGGTCAAAAAAAGAAGGTTATGGTTTTCGTTTTCTGTCCATGATTTTGCAGAATATGACGGCTGTTGCAGTGCTGATCATGGTGGCTAAAACAGCAGGCCCCAGGATAGCGGCGGGGTCAGCGCTGCCATATTGACTGCGGTAGGCAATAATGTTCACCGGAATGAGCTGCAGTGATGAAATGTTTATGATCAGGAAATTACACATCTCATTGCTGGCAACACCTTTTTTCCGTACTGTGCCCGGGATTTTTCTTTCCCTTCGGTTTTCTTCCAGGTTTTCCAGTTCCTCCATGGCTTTCAGGCCTGCCGGCGTAGCTGCCCATCCCAGACCGAAAATATTGGCGATCATATTGGCCGCGATGTGTTTCAGTGAGGGATGTTCTTTTGGTATGTCTGGAAACAGAAAATAAAGAAGAGGGCGCATTTTTTCGGCCATCCCGGTCAGAATGCCGCTTTCGGATGCGATTTCCATAATGCCGGACCAGAGACTGATCACGCCCATCATGGTAATGGAGAGAGTAACGGCTTCTTTGCCGGAGGATAGTGCGGCATCGGTAATATCGGGCAGATGGCCGGTAACTGCGGCGTAGACGGTGCCGAGAATAATCATAGCAGCCCAGAGAATATTCAACATGGCGGTCTGACTCCTGTTTAAATCTGGTATTATTGTATGCGGAAAAACTGTAAAAATGAACTTGACAGAATCACAATGCGATGGTATACTTCTACACGTATCACGCCGAAGACAGTGGGTGCCTCAGGGCGTAAAGAGAACTTCACCCGCCGAGGAGAGATGATTCTTTTAAGATGAGAATTTTCAGGTCTTTCTGTCTTTGTATACAGAAAGACTTTTTTTAATATCGGAAGCGTGTACAACAAAAAAATAAGGAGGTGTACCGTTTTATGGCAAAAGTAGAACTGAAACAACCGATTGTAGAAGAAATCGCCAACTGCATTAAAGACGCACAGGCAGTTGTACTGGTAAACTACAGCGGAATTACTGTTGAACAGGATACAAAACTGCGTAGAGAGCTCAGAGAAGCCGGTGTTCAGTACAAAGTGTACAAAAATACCATGATGAACTTTGCGTTTAAAGGTACAGACTGTGAGTGCCTGTCAGAACATCTGCATGGAACAAACGCAATTGCTGTTTCCGCGACAGATGCGACAGCACCTGCCAGAATCCTTGCCAAATTTGCAAAAACTTGTCCAGCGCTTGAAATGGTAGCTGGCGTTGTGGAAGGCAAATACAATGACCAGGCTGGAATCCAGGCTCTGTCAAATGTACCGTCCAGAGAAGAACTTCTGGGAAAACTGTTGGGAAGTATTCAGTCTCCGATTTCCAACTTCGCACGTGTGCTTAATCAGATTGCTGAGTCAGGCACAGATGCAGCTGAGACTACAGAAGCTTAATTGATGAAAAAATAAAATCTATATGGAGGAAAATAAAATGGCGAAATTGACAACAGCTGAATTTATTGAAGCGATCAAAGAATTAACAGTTTTAGAGTTAAACGATTTAGTAAAAGCATGTGAAGAAGAATTTGGTGTATCCGCAGCAGCAGGTGTTGTAGTTGCAGCAGCTGGAGCAGGAGAAGGCGGAGCAGCAGAAGAAAAAGATGAATTTGATGTTGAACTGACAGATGTTGGACCGAACAAAGTTAAAGTAATCAAAGTTGTTCGTGAAGCTACAGGTCTGGGTCTGAAAGAAGCAAAAGAAATGGTTGATGGCGCTCCGAAGGTAATCAAGGAAGCTGCATCCAAGGCTGAGGCTGAAGAGCTGAAGACAAAACTGGAAGGCGAAGGCGCTAAAGTAACTCTGAAATAATAAGAGTATATAAATCAGTGAGCTGATACGAAGCAGATAGGATTTTTCTGCAGAGTATCAGCTCTTTTTTAATGTCGAGCGGGTAATCATGCAAAGATCAATGTATTATAGAAAAATTCTATGATGTATATAGAATTATAGTAATTTATTTATATATAGAGAGGTGATATAATACAGGAAAAGAAAGAAAGGGGCGCAAAAAACTATGAAGGTATTAGTAATAGGAGGCGTAGCAGCGGGCACAAAAGTAGCGGCAAAACTGAAAAGATTGAACCGTGGTGCGGAAGTTAAAATTTTGACTATGAGTAAAGATATTTCCTATGCCGGTTGTGGGCTGCCTTATTATGTAGGGGGACTGATTCAGGACCGCAGTGAGCTGGTGGTGAACACGCCGGAAAAATATATGGCGCTGACGGGAGCACAGGTTGAGACGGAAGTTGAAGTAACGAAACTGAACCGGGATGCCAGAACAGTGACAGCAGTCGATCATAAAACAGGGGAAGAACGAATTTATGATTATGACAAGCTGGTAATTGCTACCGGCGCCTCTCCGATTGTACCGCCGGTGGAGGGGGTTCATCTGAAAAATGTATTTGTGATGAGAACGCCGGACGATGCCGGGGCGCTTCGGCAGGCTGTTGAATCAGGGGAAATTAAGCGCGCTGTCGTGGCGGGGGCCGGTTTTATCGGTATGGAGGTTGCGGAAAATCTACATGCAAAAGGAATTCGCACTACGGTTATCGATATGGCTCCGCAGATTATGCCGCCTTTTGATCCTGAGATGGCGGAGTATGCAGAAAATCATCTGGCAGATGAAGGGATTATGTGCTTTACCGATACGGCTTTGGAAGCTGTTCTGGGTACGGAAAAAGTGGAGAAAGTACAGACCAGCCGTAAAGCGTATAAGGCGGATGCTCTGATTCTGGCATTGGGAATCCGGGCCAATACGGCATTTCTGGCGGATTCCGGTATTGAATTGATGCCCAATCGTACCGTTAAAGTGGATCACAGTATGCGTACCAATGATCCGGATATTTATGCGGCAGGTGACTGCGCTATGGTGACTAACCGGATAACAGGACAGGCAGCTTGGTCTCCTATGGGTTCCTCGGCCAATATTGAAGGGCGTATGATAGCTGAAGAACTGGCGGGAGAAAGCCGGGAATATCCCGGTGTGCTGGGAACCGGTATCTGTAAGCTTCCGGGTTTGAACTGCGGACGCACCGGCCTGAACGAAAAAGCGGCCAGGGAAGCAGGGTTCGATCCCGTGAGTGTGATTACAGTGGTTGACGATAAGGCTCACTATTATCCGGGGGCAGGTTCTTTTATTGTAAAGATGACTGCGGACAGAAAAACAAGAAAACTGCTGGGACTGCAGTGCATGGGTCCGGGAGCCGTTGACAAGATGGTGGATATAGCGGTTATGGCTATCAGTCTTAATGCGGATCTGGATTCCATGAAGTATCTGGATTTTGCATATGCGCCGCCTTTTTCTACGGCAATCCATCCATTTGCCCATACACTGAATGTGCTTTTGAATAAGCTGGACGGAGAACTGGACAGTGTGACTCCTGTAGAATATAAGGAAGGAAAGGTGAAGGGGTATACGGTATTGGATGTATCACTTGCGCCCTCTGTGAAGGAAAAGGAATATCTGAATTTTACAACCATCCATGGAGAACTGCCGAATCATCCGAAGGATGAAAAGATTCTTCTGGTGTGCAATAAAGGAAAACGGGCATATCTGACACAGAACCGTCTGAAATACTACGGTTATACCAATACAAAAGTTCTGGAAGGCGGAACTGTTTTCAATGGAACAGAGATTGAGACAGAATAAAAAATTTATTATAAAATAAGGAGGATATGAGTATGGCTACATTAACTATCAGCCCGGCAGAGGAAAAAAGAGTGAAGGCAATGGGTTTTCTCAGCAACAAAGGCACGGATAATTTTTCCGCCCGTATTATTACGGTTAACGGAAAGATAACCGCGGAGCAGCAGAGGGTTATCGCGGAGGCTGCTGAGAAATTCGGTAATGGAATAATCACATTTACTACCCGTCTTACAGTGGAAGTGCAGGGAGTTCCTTTTGATAAAATTGAAGAGTTCCAGGCTTATATCGCGAAAGCGGGACTGGTAACCGGAGGAACCGGCTCAAAGGTGCGGCCTGTAGTCTCCTGTAAGGGTACGACTTGCCAGTATGGACTTCTGGATTCATTTGCAATTTCAGAAGAAATTCATCACAGATTTTATGAAGGTTACCGGGATGTAAAGCTGCCGCACAAATTTAAGATTGCAGTGGGCGGATGTCCCAATAATTGTGTGAAACCGGATCTGAATGATATCGGAATCATTGGCCAGCTGGTTCCCCAGTTTGATGAGGATGAATGTAATGGATGTAAAAAGTGCAGCGTAATAGAAGCCTGTCCTGTAAAGGCGGTATCGCTGGAAGACGGTGTGGCGAAAATCGATCCGAAAATCTGTACCAACTGCGGACGCTGTGTAGGACATTGCCATTTTGACGCCCTTGATGAAGGCAAACCGGGATTCAAGATTTACATAGGAGGACGATGGGGCAAGAAAGTGGCTCAGGGCCGGGCTCTTGGCAAGATTTTTGAGACAAAAGAAGAGGCGCTGGATGTCATTGAAAAAGCTATCTTGCTGTTCCGTGAACAGGGAAAGACGGGAGAACGTTTCGCGAACACCATTGACAGACTGGGCTTTGAAAATGTGGAAAAACAGTTGCTGTCCAATGAACTGCTGGACAGAAAAGAAGAAATTCTGAAAGCGGAGCTCCATGTGACAGGTGGAGCAACCTGTTGATGATAGTAACGGACGGTAAATAGTAGCCGATAACAGCGAAAATATCTCATAAATCATTTGTTTTATGAGATATTTTCGCTTTTTATAATATTCTTAAATTATTATTGACAAAATTGAGAAAGGAGACTAGACTAAAGGTAATCAAGATTACCTCTGGAGCGATACATGAATTTTAATCCTGAACGAAAAATCAAATATATTCAAATTACGAGTGAGATTCTTGAAAATGAAGGGATAGAAGGGGTAACTATCCGGAAGGTTGCTGAGAAAGCCGGGTGTACCAGCGCAGTCTTATATAAGCATTTTGAAAATAAAGAGCATCTGATTATGCTGGCGTCCGTAAAATTTCTGGAACCGTATATTATCGAATTTCTGAAGCAGACGGCCCGGAAAGATATTACATCGATTCAGATGGATTTATGGCTCTGGAAATTTTTTATCTCTGAAGCGTTCAGAAACAAACCTTATTATGAACTGATGTTTTTCAGTGATCAGAAAGATATGCTGGAAGAGTGCGTTTATGAATATTATCAGATGTTTCCTGAAGTACAGAAACATTTTGATGGTTTTACAGCGAGTATCATCTTCAGTAATAACTTAAATGAACGTGAATTCATTCGTCTTCGGCGCGCGGCCAATGCGGGATTGATTACCATGGAAAATGCAGCCCTTCTGGGGAGGCTTTCTGTTGCAGTGTTTCAGGGACTGTTCAATCAGTACTCGGGGATGAAGATGAGCGAGACGGAAATACGTTTCGCTTCCGATGACTGTTACAGTCTGATTTATGCATTGTTCCGGCGTTTTGTAGAACCGGGCACGAAGCTGGATATGGATTCGTAATAAACTATGGGAATAATTTACTGGTATTTCGGTATCAGTAATTATTTTTGGAATCAAAGGTAATCAAGATTACTTTTAATTTACCATTATAAACAAGAGGAGGAAATGAAAATGAGAAAAGAAGAAGTAGCGGCAAGGGATGCGGAAATTGTTGAATTGATTCACAAAAATACCCTGAGAATCCTGGAGGAAATCGGTATTGCTTTTCTTTCAGATGAGGCGCTGGATCTTCTGAAAAAAAATGGGGTTAAGGTGGAAGGAAACCGTGCCTATTTTACAGAAAAGCAGGTGATGGACGCGCTGGATGCGGCCAAAAAAGAATTTACTGTTTATGCGCGAAACAGTAAATACAATGTCAATATGAATACGGAAGATCTTTATATGACACCAGGGTATGGAAGCCCATCTGTCTGCGAAGCTGACGGAACGGTTCGCCCCGCAACTTTTGATGACTTCCTGAAACTGGCAGTGATTGTACAGGAAAGCGAAGAGTTTTCCATCAACGGTGGTATTTTGGCACAGCCCTGCGATATCGAGGCTGAGATCTCAGCGGAGGTTATGGTTTATGCCACACTGTGCCGTTCTGATAAAGCGCTGTTTTCTGTATGCGGCGACGGAAAAGTTGCAGAAAATATCATGAAGATGATGCGGATTGTATTTGGCGGAGATATTACGGAAATTCCCTGTACATTCAATCTGATTTCGCCGTTAAGTCCGCTTGGTGTAACAAAGAGCACACTGGAAACTATTGAAGTCTGTGCGAAAAACGGACAGCCTCTGGTAATTGCTCCCGGTAATATGGCAGGAGCCACAGGCCCCATCTCACTGGCAGGAAACGTATCGCAGGCAAATGCTGAAGTTCTGGGCATCAATGTATATGCGCAGATGGTTCGTCCCGGCACACCTCTGATCTATGGTTTTGCATCCACAGTCAGCGATATGAAGAACATGCAGGTATCCAATGCGAATCCGGGATTTGTCAAAGAAGCGAAATACGGCGCTCTTATGGCGAAAAAGTACGGTCTGCCCTGCAGAAGCGGCGGCGGTATGTCTGACGCCTCCGGACTGACGGCCCAGGCTGGTGTGGAAAGCGCTATGAGTATGTTTGAGTCATTCTCTGAAAGAGCGAACCTGATGATGCATGCCACCGGTTCTCTTCACTCCTTTAATACAGTAAGTTTTGAAAAGTTCCTGCTGGATATCGAAACTTACACCAGAATGAAATACTATTTCAGTGATCTGCCTACCGATGAGGATGCGCTTGCCTTTGATGCCATTAAGGAGGCGATTGAAGAAGAAAACGGCACATTCGTTACCCTGGACCATACCTTTGAGAGATGCCATATCGATCCCTGGAACAGCCAGGTTTCTATCCACAGCAATACAAAAGGAGATCCCAACCAGGTACTGTACCAGTCTATTCAGAAGAGAATCGACAAGCTGGTGGCTGATTATCAGTGTCCGGCGCTGCCTCAGGATAAGAGAGAGGCACTGGATGAAATTATGCGCGGTCTGGGC
This sequence comes from Ruminococcus sp., assembly GCA_050944415.1. GTDB lineage: Bacteria > Bacillota > Clostridia > Lachnospirales > Lachnospiraceae > Ruminococcus_G. Next base: position 12,959 of record JBMNRA010000010.1, on the reverse strand, counting down.
ATGAAAGAATCAGATATCGCAAAAGTATGATCGATATAAAGGATGAAAAAGAAAGGAACGAGTCGTTATGAAGAAATCAGCAGTGAGAAAATACGGAATATTATTACTGCTCGCGTGTGGAGCCGGTTTTATCTACACACTGCCATATATCAGAGAAACATTTTATATTCCCATTCAAAATGCCATGGGTCTTACTAATGCCCAGATGGGATCTCTGAATGCCTGGTATGCCATTGTGGCTACACCGGCGTATTTCCTGGGAGGAATTGTAGCGGATAAATTTTCACCAAAAATTATGTTAACCTTCTCGTTTATCTCAACGGGTCTCCTGGGACTTTGGTTTTCCATGTTTCCCGGATATAATGCCAGCCGGATTATTTTCGCGATCATGGGATTCACCACTGTGATGACCTACTGGAGTTCTGTTATCAAAGCAGTCAGAATGCTGGGGGATTCTGATGAACAGGGACGTCTGTTCGGTCTGCAGGAAGGCCTGCGGGGAATCCTGAATGCCCTTCTGGTGTTTGTAATGGCAGCGGTTTACGCAAGATTCGTGGACAATATTGCAGGAGCGGCATGGTCCATTCGTCTTTGTGCGGTACTGCTCCTGATCATCGGAGTGCTTTGCTGGTTCTTTATTGAGAACACCAATACAAAAGAACAGTCTGAAACTCTGAAAGATGTTTTCGTGGGGATGTTTAAATGTATGAAGATTCCCCGGGTATGGCTGCTGGTAGGAATTGTGTTTACAGCCTACAGTATTTATGGTCTGATGAGCTACATCAATACTTATATGGTTACTCTTTACGGTATGTCTGAGACGATGGCGGCTAACCTGGGCGGTATCCGATATCTGCTGCAGGGCGTTGGCGGTATTGTGGGAGGTTTCCTGGCAGACAAGATTCATTCCCGTTTGAAAGTTATATGCGGCGCCGGTGCTATTCTGGCCATAAGTTGGGCGGCATTTATTGCCATCCCGGTAGACGGCGCTTATTATATGGCGGTGCTTCTTAACTTCTTCCTGGGCGTTATTCTGGTATATGCTATCCGCAGTCTGTACTTCGCGGATATTGATGACGCTGGAATTGATGTGAACGTTACGGGACGTGTGTCAGGTATTCTGTCTACATTCGGTTATCTGCCGGACGTGTTTATGCTTTCCATGGCCGGGCACTGGATTGATTCCTATGCGGGAAAAGCCGGATACAACAGAGTATTTATTTATGCGGCAGTAATGGGTGTGCTTTGTATGGTGATCTCGGGCGTTCTGATTGCGGTAGTAAAACGGGATAAAAAGAAAGCGTAAAATATAGAAAACAAAAATGCAGCGGCGTGCTTTTATGCATGTCGCTGTATTTTTTATATAAAAATTGTTGACTTTGTCCTGGAAATGTGCTACAGTAAAAAATGCACTATTATGGCAAGATATGCCTACTCATAGGAAAGAGGCATGTGCGGTAATAAATTTTAATACACAAGGGGTGAAACGTCAATGGAGAAAAACAGAATACGTCCGATTACCACCGGTAAAAGTATGCGGATGAGTTACCAGAGACAAAAGGAAGTTCTGGAAATGCCCAATCTGATAGAGGTTCAGAAGGACTCCTACAATTGGTTCCTGAATGAAGGGTTAAGGGAAGTTTTTGCAGACATTTCTCCAATTACAGATTACAGTGACAAGCTTAGCCTGGAGTTTGTGGATTTTACATTGTGCGAAGATGATGTGAAATACTCCATCGAAGAGTGTAAGGAAAGGGATGCGACTTACGCAGCCCCCCTGAAAGTGAAAGTCAGACTGTATAATAAGGAAAACGGCGAGATTAATGAACATGAAATTTTCATGGGCGATCTGCCTTTGATGACAGAGACAGGTACGTTTGTTATTAATGGTGCCGAGCGTGTCATTGTCAGTCAGTTAGTGAGATCCCCGGGTATTTATTATTCTATCGCGCATGATAAGGTCGGTAAGCGGCTGTTTTCTTCCACGGTTATTCCAAACAGAGGAGCCTGGCTGGAATATGAAACTGATTCCAATGATGTGTTCTATGTTCGTGTGGACAGAACCAGAAAAGTACCGATTACCGTGCTGATACGTGCCTTGGGCATCAGTACCAATGCGGAGATTATAGAAATGTTCGGCGAGGAGCCAAAGATTCTTGCCAGCTTTTCCAAAGATACTTCTGAGAATTATCAGGAGGGTCTTCTGGAATTGTATAAAAAAATCCGTCCCGGCGAGCCGCTGGCTGTGGAAAGTGCGGAAAGTCTCATTATGAGCATGTTTTTCGATCCGCGCAGATATGATCTGGCCAAAGTGGGACGTTATAAATTCAATAAAAAATTGATGCTGAGAAACCGTATCGCCGGTCATGTACTGGCTGAGGATGTGGTGGATACAACCACCGGCGAAATCATGGCTGAAAAGGGTACGGAAGTTACGAAAGAAATGGCAGACGCAATTCAGAACGCGGCTGTTCCTTTTGTATGGATTCAGACAGAAGAGCGGAATGTGAAAGTGCTTTCCAGCATGATGGTGGATATTACCAATTTTGTGGATGTGGATCCGAAAGAAGTAGGTGTCACAGAACTGGTATATTATCCGGCGCTTCAGCGCATTCTGGAAGAAAATGACAATATAGACGATATAAAAGAAGCAATCAGACGGGATATTCATGATCTGATTCCGAAACATATTACAAAAGAAGATATCCTTGCTTCTATTAACTATAATATCCATCTGGAATATGGTCTGGGAAATGATGATGACATCGACCATCTGGGCAACAGAAGAATTCGTGCTGTAGGCGAGCTGCTCCAGAATCAGTACCGTATCGGGCTTTCCAGACTGGAGCGTGTGGTTCGTGAAAGAATGACCACGCAGGACATTGAGGGGATTTCTCCTCAGTCCCTGATCAATATCAAGCCTGTAACGGCTGCGGTAAAAGAGTTCTTCGGTTCTTCCCAGCTGTCACAGCTCATGGATCAGAATAATCCGTTGGGTGAGCTGACTCATAAGAGACGTCTGTCCGCGCTGGGCCCGGGCGGTCTGTCCCGTGATCGTGCCGGATTTGAGGTGCGTGACGTGCATTATTCCCATTACGGAAGAATGTGTCCCATTGAGACACCGGAAGGTCCCAATATCGGTCTGATTAACTCACTGGCTTCCTATGCCCGTATCAATGAATATGGATTTGTGGAAGCGCCTTACCGTAAAATTGACAAAAGTGATCCGAAAAATCCCCGCGTCACAGACGAAGTTGTTTATATGACGGCAGATGAAGAGGATAATTATCATGTAGCTCAGGCGAATGAGCCTCTGGATGAAGAAGGTCACTTCATTCATAAAAACGTTTCCGGACGTTACAGAGAAGAAACTCAGGAATATGAACGTCAGATGTTTGACTACATGGATGTATCTCCCAAGATGGTATTTTCTGTAGCGACAGCTTTGATTCCGTTCCTGCAGAACGATGATGCCAACCGTGCGCTGATGGGATCCAACATGCAGCGTCAGGCAGTGCCTCTTATGATCACTGAAGCTCCGGTGGTCGGTACCGGCATGGAAACAAAGGCGGCTGTAGACTCCGGTGTATGTGTAATTGCCAAGAGGGCCGGTACAGTCCTTCGCTCTACATCTAAGGAAATCGTTATCCGGTATGATGATGACAACAGTACGGAGACATACCATCTGACGAAGTTCCTGCGAAGCAATCAGAGCAACTGCTATAATCAGAAACCCATAGTAGACAAAGGGGAACATGTGGAAGCCGGAGAAGTAATTGCCGATGGTCCGTCCACATCTCAGGGAGAACTGGCGTTGGGCAAAAATCCACTGATCGGTTTCATGACCTGGGAAGGATATAACTACGAAGATGCCGTTTTGCTCAGCGAACGTCTGGTGCAGGAGGATGTTTATACATCGATTCATATTGAAGAGTATGAGGCGGAATCCAGAGATACGAAACTGGGTCCGGAAGAAATTACCAGGGATGTTCCCGGTGTGGGTGATGATGCACTGAAGGATCTGGATGAAAGAGGTATTATCCGTATCGGTGCGGAAGTACGTGCCGGTGACATTCTGGTAGGTAAAGTAACTCCGAAAGGAGAGACGGAGCTGACAGCTGAAGAGCGCCTTCTGCGTGCGATTTTCGGAGAGAAGGCCCGCGAGGTAAGGGATACTTCTCTGAAAGTGCCTCATGGAGAATATGGTATTGTGGTAGATGCAAAAGTATTTACCAGGGAAAATGGCGATGAGCTGTCACCGGGAGTTAATCAGGCGGTGCGCATCTATATTGCGCAGAAGAGAAAGATTTCCGTTGGTGATAAGATGGCCGGCCGTCATGGAAATAAGGGTGTTGTTTCCAGAGTACTTCCTGTGGAGGATATGCCGTTCCTTCCCAATGGCCGTCCCCTGGATATCGTGCTGAATCCTCTGGGTGTGCCTTCCCGTATGAATATCGGGCAGGTGCTGGAGATTCATCTGAGTCTGGCTGCAAAAGCGCTGGGCTTCAATATTGCCACACCTGTATTTGACGGTGCAAATGAAAATGACATCATGGATACGTTGGATCTTGCCAACGATTATGTAAACTCATCCTGGGAGGAGTTTTCCGCAAAGCATAAAGATGAACTTCTTCCGGAAGTATATGATTACCTGTATGAGAACAGAGACCACAGAGAGCTGTGGAAAGGCGTTCCCATCTCCAGAGACGGAAAAGTCAGACTGAGAGACGGAAGAACAGGAGAATATTTCGACAGTCCCGTTACCATCGGACATATGCATTATCTGAAGCTTCATCATCTGGTGGATGATAAGATTCACGCTCGTTCCACAGGTCCGTATTCACTGGTTACGCAGCAGCCCCTGGGAGGAAAAGCCCAGTTCGGCGGACAGCGTTTTGGTGAGATGGAAGTATGGGCGCTGGAAGCGTACGGAGCATCTTACACGCTCCAGGAGATTCTGACTGTCAAATCCGATGACGTGGTTGGACGTGTGAAAACTTATGAGGCGATTATCAAAGGTGACAATATTCCGGAGCCGGGTATTCCGGAGTCTTTCAAAGTTCTGCTGAAGGAGCTGCAGTCCCTTGGACTGGATGTCAAAGTGCTGAAAGACGATCAGACAGAGGTAGAGATCATGGAAACCGTTGATTACGGTGAGACTGATCTGCGCTCCATTATTGAAGGTGACCGTGGATTTTCTCAGGAAGAGTCCTACGGCAGCTACGGATTTTCCAAACAGGAATTCTCAGGAGATGAACTGGTTTCCGTAGACGAACCGGAAGAGGAAGAAGAGGAACTGATTGACCTGGAAGAGACTCTTGATGATGAAGAGTAGGAGGGTAGCCAATGGCAGAAACAACTAATAAAGATGCATATCAGCCGATGACTTTCGATGCAATCAAAATCGGGCTGGCTTCACCGGAAAAAATCCGTGAATGGTCCCGTGGAGAAGTAAAAAAACCGGAGACCATCAATTACAGAACTCTTAAGCCTGAAAAGGACGGCCTGTTCTGCGAAAGGATTTTCGGACCCAGCAAAGACTGGGAATGCCACTGCGGAAAATATAAGAAAATTCGTTATAAAGGCGTTGTCTGCGACCGATGCGGCGTGGAAGTAACCAAAGCCAGTGTCCGCAGAGAGCGGATGGGACATATTGAGCTGGCGGCTCCCGTGTCTCATATCTGGTATTTTAAAGGAATTCCGTCCCGGATGGGACTGATTCTGGATCTTTCACCCCGGACGCTGGAGAAAGTTCTGTATTTTGCAAATTATATTGTTCTGGATCCTGGTACCTCTCAGTTAATTTACAAACAGGTGCTTACGGAAAAAGAGTATCAGGAAGCAAGAGAAAACTATGGAAATACTTTCAGAGCAGGAATGGGAGCGGAGTCTATTAAGGAACTGCTGCAGTCCATTGATCTGGAAAAGGAATCTAAAGAACTGAAAGCCGCTCTGAAAGAGTCCACGGGACAGAAGAGGGCCAGAATTATTAAACGTCTGGAAGTAATTGAGGCTTTCCGGGAATCCGGGAACCGTCCGGAATGGATGATTATGGATGTAATTCCCGTAATTCCCCCCGATCTGCGCCCCATGGTGCAGCTGGACGGCGGACGTTTTGCTACCTCTGATCTGAATGATCTTTACCGGAGGATTATCAACAGAAACAACCGTCTGAAAAGACTGCTGGAGCTGGGAGCTCCGGATATTATTGTAAGAAACGAAAAAAGAATGCTGCAGGAAGCTGTGGATGCGCTGATTGATAATGGGCGTCGGCGACGTCCGGTGACCGGACCGGGTAACCGTGCACTGAAATCTCTGTCAGATATGCTGAAAGGTAAATCGGGACGATTCCGTCAGAACCTGCTGGGTAAACGTGTAGATTATTCCGGGCGTTCCGTTATCGTAGTTGGACCGGAGCTGAAAATTTATCAGTGTGGTCTTCCCAAAGAGATGGCTATTGAACTGTTTAAGCCCTTTGTAATGAAAGAGCTGGTTGCCAATGGTACGGCTCACAACATAAAAAATGCCAAGAAGATGGTGGAGAAACTTCAGACAGAAGTATGGGATGTTCTGGAGGAGGTCATCAAAGAGCACCCGGTTATGCTGAATCGTGCTCCTACCCTGCACAGACTGGGTATCCAGGCGTTTGAACCTATCCTGGTAGAGGGTAAAGCCATTAAGCTTCATCCTCTCGTATGTACTGCCTTTAATGCTGACTTTGATGGTGACCAGATGGCTGTCCATCTTCCTCTTTCAGTGGAAGCTCAGGCGGAATGCCGGTTCCTCCTGCTGTCTCCCAATAACCTTCTGAAACCTTCAGACGGAGGTCCTGTTGCCGTTCCTTCTCAGGATATGGTACTGGGTATCTATTATCTGACCCAGGAGAGACCGGGAGTGAAGGGAGAAGGAAAAGTATTTAAGAATGTAAATGAAGCGATTCTGGCTTATGAAAATGGCGTCATTACTCTTCAGTCCAAAATCAAAGTGCGCTGTGAGAGAAAAATGCCAGATGGAGAGACGATTCGCGGCAATGTGGAATCCACACTGGGACGTTTCCTGTTTAATGAAATTCTTCCCCAGGATCTGGGATTTGTGGACAGAAGCGTTCCGGGAAATGAACTGTTGCTGGAAGTGGATTTCCATGTAGGCAAAAAAGGTCTGAAGCAGATTCTGGAAAAGGTTATCAATACCCATGGTGCGACCAAAACGGCGGAAGTACTGGATGATATCAAAGCTATGGGCTATAAATATTCCACCAGGGCGGCAATGACCGTATCTATTTCCGATATGACAGTTCCTCCGGAAAAACCGGAACTGATTGCGAAAGCCCAGGATACTGTGGATAAGATCACCAGAAACTTCAAACGTGGTCTGATCACTGAGGAAGAGCGTTATAAAGAAGTAGTGGAAACCTGGAAAGAAACAGATGATATTCTGACCAAGGCGTTGCTGGGCGGTCTGGATAAGTACAATAATATCTACATGATGGCTGATTCCGGCGCCCGTGGTTCTGATAAGCAGATTAAACAGCTGGCAGGTATGCGTGGCTTGATGGCAGATACAACAGGTCATACCATTGAGTTGCCGATTAAGTCCAATTTCCGTGAGGGTCTGGATGTACTGGAATACTTTATGTCTGCCCATGGAGCCAGAAAAGGTCTGTCGGATACTGCTCTGCGTACAGCGGACTCCGGATATTTGACAAGGCGTCTGGTGGATGTGTCTCAGGAAGTTATTATCCGTGAAACGGACTGCTGTGAAGGAAAAGATGAGATTCCCGGCATGTATGTCACAGGATTCATGGACGGTAAGGAAGAAATCGAAAGTCTTCAGGAACGTATTACCGGTCGTTTCTCCTGTGAAACCATTAAGGACAAAGACGGTAATATTATTGTTAAAGCAAACCATATGATTACGCCCAAACGTGCTGCACGCATTATGCAGGAAGGCGTGGATGAAAATGGAAAACCCTTTGAAAAAATTAAAATCCGTACAATTTTAAGCTGTAAGTCTCATATTGGCGTATGTGCGAAATGCTATGGAGCCAATATGGCTACCGGTGAGACGGTTCAGGTGGGTGAGTCTGTAGGAATCATCGCAGCTCAGTCAATCGGTGAGCCGGGTACTCAGCTGACTATGCGTACCTTCCATACCGGCGGTGTGGCCGGCGGTGATATCACACAGGGTCTTCCCCGTGTAGAGGAACTGTTTGAGGCCAGAAAACCGAAAGGACTTGCGATTATTACAGAGATCAAAGGCGTGGCTGAAATTAAAGATACGAAAAAGAAACGTGAGATCGTTGTAACGGATAATGAGGAAGGTGTTTCCAAAACCTATCTGATTCCCTACGGATCCAGAATCAAGGTTCAGGACGGAGCCGTACTGGAAGCCGGTGATGAGCTGACGGAAGGTAGTGTAAATCCACACGATATCCTTAAGATCAAGGGCGTCCGTGCCGTTCAGGATTATATGCTCCGTGAGGTGCAGAGGGTATATCGTCTCCAGGGCGTGGAGATCAATGATAAGCATATCGAGGTTATCGTTCGTCAGATGCTGAAGAAAGTCCGTATTGAAAATAACGGTGATACATATTTCCTTCCGGGAACATTGGTGGACGTGCTGGAATATGAAGAAACCAATGAAAAACTGGCAGAAGAAGGCAAGGAGCCGGCAGAAGGAAAACAGGTAATGCTCGGTATTACGAAAGCTTCTCTGGCTACTAATTCCTTCCTTTCAGCGGCATCTTTCCAGGAAACAACCAAGGTGCTGACAGAGGCCGCTATTAAAGGCAAGGCAGATAATCTGATTGGTCTGAAAGAAAATGTAATTATAGGTAAACTGATTCCGGCCGGAACAGGTATGAAACGGTACCGTAATATCAGACTGGATACAGACTTGATCGCTGAGGAAGAGACAGATCTGGATGAAGAGCTGGATCTGGAAGAAAATACTCAGGAAAATGATGAAGAAATTACTGCGGAAGACAATCAGGATGAAGAACTGATCAGCATTACTGATTCAGAATCAGAAGAATAACGACTGGGGAAAGCCTGGAATCAGGAACAAAAAGCTTGTTCCGGTTTCGGGCTTTCTGACTTTGAGGAAGTAGGATGAAAAAAAGAAATATATGGCTCGGTCTGCTGGCGGTCTTGCTTCTGTTTTTTATAGCGACGGGAATACTGCTGTTTCGGACTGTAAAGCGTCAGAAGAAAGAGACGGAAGATCATGAAAGTCGCGTAGAACTAAGAATTGAGGAAATGTCACAGAAACAAAAAGAAGAAGAAACAGCCCAGGATCTGTCCAGGGAAATATCCTTCTGGACGGGAGAAGACATTCAGAGTTTATATCTTTTGGATCTGGATAGTTTGTCTTTCCAAATAGAGCAGAATAGCCAGTATGCGGTGGAAGGGATCATCAGCTGTTATGATTTTGAAGAACAGCAGGGCAGCTTCCGACTGCTTGTGTATATGGAAAATGACAGTGAGGGAAATCATCTGTGTTTCCGGCTGTACCTGAAACAGGCGGAGGGGTATGAGCTGTTCCAGAGCTGGAGAGCCAAAGGAACTCTTTTTGGAAGTTTCCGGGATATGGAAGATCAGTTGAAAGTTTATGTCCGGGAGGATGATGAAGGTCTGCGTCTCATCTGTTCTCAAAAAGCTTTTCAAATAGAAGGGAACACAGAAACCTATCAGATTTTTCAGTTTAACGGAGAAAATTTTGAGGAAACCCTCCGGCTGGAGCTTTTAAGAGAGACTGTTAATGTACAGGTGAAAAGGAATGATGCGATTATTTATGAATCCCTGGGAGACGACAGTCAGGTCAGCGGCAGTTACCAGGATTCCGATGAAGCAGTCAGCAGAGAGCTGGAGCAGGCGGGTCTTGCGAAAGAAGACTTTGAAAAACCGGAGACGGCGGCGGATTCGGATATCTGTTTTCTGGCTTCTGCAAGGACAGGGGATTCCTGGCTGACCGGAGAGTTTTCAGGAGAAGTCAATGACTATACAAAGCTTCGGGTCAGACTTGAGGAACTCGGTATCAGCTGGAAAACTTCGAAGTTGAATATGCCAGGTGAGACAGAGAAAACAGAACAGCAGGCAGATGCGGAGATGAAACAGGCGGTAGCGAATGAAGATGTGGAAGCGGAAACGCTGCATGTCCGTGAGGTTTTCAACGAACAGGTGGCCTGCACGGCCAGCGGGGGCTATGAACCGGTAGATTTAGGAAATGGATTTACGGCATGGCTGGATCGTGGTAAAATCATGGTGATAAAAACCAGAGTGGAAGATGTGACTGAGACATACGAAGAAATATATAATTTTGAAGAGGGAAAGCTGATATTTGCCTTTGATAAAAAAGACGGGACAGAATCCCGCTTCTATTATAAAGATGACAGTCTGTTTCGCTGGTGTTATCCGGATTTTGAAACACAGCATGACAATGAGTACGATAATCCGGAATTTGTCAGTCAGGGAACAGTATATCAGAACCGGGGATATGATCTGTATGCGCTGGCTGAAAGCAAAGTGCAGCAGTAAGATGGAGGAAAATAAAGTGAAAAAAAGCAAATTGGTAGTAATACTGGTCAGCTGTATGGCTGTGCTGGCAGTAGTGCTGTTTATCTGTTCCTTTTTTATCCTGCGCAGAGCATCGGAAAAAGAAGAACAGGCCAGACAGATGACGATGGAAGCTCTGAATGAGACCAGAGGTGAAGAGAAAGAAAAGGAAACCGTACAGCCTCAGGAAACTCAGGCGGATGCGGCAGCTGTTCAGGATTCTGTGATTGCATTTGAAGATACGGATGATAATGTTTTTATTATACAGGAAGCAAATATCCGGACAGAACCCAGTACGGATTCTGATATTATAGAAACGGCTCCAAAAAGCAAGTTGTTTAAAAGAACAGGAATTTCAACGGACTGGAGCCGCCTGGAGTATAATGGACAGACATGTTACGTCAGCAACGATCTGATTTCTACGGAAATGCCTGCGGACGCAGTCAATGGAGAACTACTGGAAAACGGTACGGGGGACGCGCAAGTTACGGAACAGTCCGCCGGCAGAGTGGTCGTCATTGATCCAGGACATCAGGGGCAGGGAGACAGCGGCCAGGAGCCCATAGGTCCCGGCGCCTCAGAAACGAAGCCAAGGGTAAGTTCCGGAACATCCGGCACAGTATCGGGCCTGGATGAATACGAACTGAATCTGATAGTTTCCCAGCAGCTCCGGGATGAGCTGCAAAGCCGCGGCTATACCGTTTACATGACACGTGAGAGTCATGATGTCAGCATGAGCAATAAAGAACGGGCAGATTACGCTGCCGCTCAGGGAGGCGATATATTTGTGAGAATCCATGCCAACGGCTCGGAGGACAGTTCTGTCAGCGGCGCTCTAACTATGGCTCCCTCTGACAGTAATCCGTTCCTGTCGGCGGACCTGATCGAGCAGAGCCAGGCACTGTCTCAGTGTGTGATTGATTCCTATGTGGCAGCTACCGGTTTTAATAATCAGGGTGTCTATATGACAGATGATATGAGCGGCATCAACTGGTGCACTATGCCAGTGACTATCGTGGAGATGGGATATATGAGCAATCCTTCGGATGACGCATCTATGGCGGATCCCACAATGCAGGTACGGATGGTGGACGGGATTGCCAATGGAATCGATAAGTATTTTGCTTCCCGTGGGAATTAACGGCGTTTTTTACTTATATTTTACCCGGATTTTGATTATTTCCCTTGACAGTGGGAAAAGTGAAGGATATAATATGTAAGCGTGCATTAAACGCAGTAGTTTTTGTGCGCTTAATTATGATGAATAGCAGCCGCAGAAAACCCGCAGGATGCGGAGGAATCTACAGGAGGTGAATTGGAATGCCAACATTTAATCAGTTAGTAAGAAAAGGTCGTCAGACATCTGTAAAGAAGTCAACAGCGCCGGCACTTCAGAAAAGCTTTAACTCTCTGAAGAAAAAATCCAGCGATATGTCTTCACCGCAGAAGAGAGGTGTATGTACAGCTGTTAAAACTGCTACACCGAAAAAGCCGAACTCTGCTCTTAGAAAAATCGCCAGAGTACGTCTTTCCAACGGTATTGAAGTGACAAGTTACATTCCGGGAGAAGGTCATAATCTGCAGGAGCACAGTGTTGTATTGATCCGTGGAGGAAGGGTAAAAGACCTGCCAGGTACCAGATATCATATCGTAAGAGGTACACTGGATACAGCAGGTGTTGCCAACAGAAAACAGGCCCGTTCCAAATATGGTGCCAAGAGACCGAAAAAATAAATAAAATCAGTTTCATATTATAATATATTATAGAAGTATCACAATGCTATGTACGGTCATTCCAAAGCCCTGCCGGCTGCGGGTTAATAGATGGAATTTACCAGTGCGAACACATAGTGGACGGCCAGGTACTGCCCATGGCTGTCGTTGTGAGTACCTATGATTTAATCGAAAAAAGATATCTGTCTGTGTGACAGATGGAAATGATTAAGGAGGGAAGTAACGTGCCACGTAAAGGACATACTCAGAAAAGAGACGTCCTGGCTGATCCGATGTACAATAACAAAGTGGTTACAAAGCTTATCAACAACATTATGCTGGATGGTAAGAAAGGTGTAGCACAGAAAATTGTATACGGTGCATTTGCCAGAGTCGAAGAAAAAGCTGGAAAACCAGCTCTGGAAGTATTTGAAGAAGCAATGAACAACATTATGCCTGTACTGGAAGTAAAGGCAAGACGTATCGGTGGTGCCACATATCAGGTGCCCATCGAGGTAAGACCTGACAGACGTCAGGCACTGGCTCTGCGCTGGCTGACCATGTTTTCACGCAAGAGAGGCGAGAAGACCATGGAAGAGAGACTGGCCAATGAGCTTATGGATGCTATGAACAATACTGGAGCATCTGTTAAGAGAAAAGAAGACATGCATAAGATGGCAGAAGCTAATAAAG
>JBMNRA010000009.1:0-60163 GCA_050944415.1 Ruminococcus sp. | reverse complement strand
AAAAGCAGGATCATCATGATTGACAATTTCACTATGTCCCAAATCCAGCTTTCCAATCTCAGCCATGTCCTCATCGCTGAGGGTAAAATCCCAGATATCCATATTCTGCTCCATACGGTCTTTGTGTACGGATTTCGGAATAACCGTCACTCCCCGCTGTACATTCCAGCGCAGAGCCACCTGAGCCGCGCTCTTTCCGTATTTATCACCGATTTTTGTCAGAACCGGATGGGTAAAGATTCCATGATTTCCTTCCGCAAAAGGTCCCCATGCTTCCGGCTGAACTCCATATTCCTTCATCAGTTCCAGCGCATTTTCCTGCTGGAAGAAAGGATGCAGTTCCACCTGATTCACCGCCGGCATAACTTCCACTGTTTCACACAGATCAGCCAGCCGTGCCGGATAAAAGTTGCATACGCCGATGGCTTTCAGTTTTCCCTCTTTGTATGCTTCTTCCATGGCACGGTAAGCTCCCACATAATCTCCCATGGGCTGATGAAGCAGATACAGATCCAGGTAATCCAGTCCCAGGTTGTCAAGTGAAGTCTGAATAGCCTTTTTCGCGGCTTCATAGCTGGAATCTTGTACCCAGAGCTTTGTAGTGATAAAAAGTTCTTCGCGGGGAACGCCGCATTTTTTTATGGCGGCTCCCACGGCTGCTTCGTTCATATAAGCAGCCGCTGTATCAATCAGACGGTATCCGCAGGCGATAGCGTCCAGCACTGCCTGCTCACACTGAGCCGGATCCGGCACCTGAAAGACACCAAAACCTTCCATCGGCATTTTTATTCCATTGTTTAATACTGCATACTCCATAATAATTTTCCTCCTTTAAAAATGAATCATTTACTGTATAATTCCTGTCTGTTTCAGAACATCCGACACCTGATGCACCGAAACAATTTTCAGTGTCTCCAGAACCTCCTGTGCCACATCTGTCAGGTCGTCTTTGTTTTCTTCCGGTATGAACACCTGCCTGACGCCGGCTCTCTGGGCGGCCATCAGTTTTTCCGGCAGTCCTCCAATAGGCATAACCACGCCTCTTAAAGAAACTTCGCCGGTCATGGCATATTCCGGATTCACCGCCCGCCCCGTCACCAGGGATGCCAGCGCCGTAGTCAGTGTAATTCCCGCGGAAGGTCCGTCTTTCGGAACGGCTCCTGCCGGAACGTGTACATGAAGATCATTTTTCTCAAACAATTCCGCCTTTTCCGGGAACATGGATTTTACCAGCGTAACCGCGATTTCCACGGATTCCTTCATCACATCGCCCAGCTGTCCCGTTATGATCGTCTTTCCGCTGCCCCTGGTAAACATGGTTTCGATAAAAAGGATTTCCCCGCCTGCCTGCGTCCATGCAAGTCCGGTGACAATTCCCGGATTTTTCGCCTCCAGAATGTGATCGTGGCGAATGGGAGCCGTTTCCAGAAAACTGTGCAGGTCTTCTTCCTTAATGGTCACGCTTTGTGCTTCCTGGCTTACAATTTTTACCGCCGCGGCCCTGCACAGGGCAGCCAGCCGGTTTTTCAGTCTTCTTACCCCGGCCTCCATGGTATAATCTGTAATCACTGCCCGCAGAGCTTCATCCGTAATATTGAGTTCGCTGTCCGTTATGCCCGCTTTTTTCATTGCTTTCGGCAGCAGATGTTTCCTGGCAATCTGGAATTTCTCCGATGCCGAATATCCGGTAAAAGTAATCACTTCCATACGATTTAAGAGAGGCTCCGGTATGGTATCCGTCGTGTTGGCGGTGCAGACGAAAAGAACATCCGACAGATCATAGGGAACATTCATGTAATGATCGGTAAATGTGCTGTTCTGCTCCGGATCCAGCACTTCCAGCAGGGCGCTGGAGGGATCCCCTCCGTAATCGCGCACAAGCTTATCCACTTCATCAAGGACAACAACTGGATTGGAGGACCCGCTTCTTTTGATGCCGTCCATAATTCTTCCCGGCATGGCGCCTATGTAGGTTCTTCTGTGTCCCCGGATTTCCGCCTCGTCCCGGACTCCGCCCAGACTGATTCTGACGTAGCTGCGCTTCAGAGCTTTCGCGATGCTCTGGCCTATACTGGTCTTTCCCGTACCCGGCGGGCCTGCAAAGAGCAGAATGGAGCCGGACTGTTTTTTATTTAACTCCATAACCGCAAGCTGCTGGATGATACGTTCCTTTGTTTTTTTCAGGCCAAAATGTTCTTCATCCAGTATCTTTCTCGCATCTTTCAGATCGATCTGTTCCGGCACTTCCTTCTTCCACTTCAGGCTGGTTACAAAATCCAGATAATCATACAGCATCCCGTATTCGTGGCTGTCCTGCCCTTCCTGCTTTATGCGGTTCAGAACTTTCCGGGCTTCCGCCCGGGCCGTTTCATTCATGCCGGACTCCTCTATTTTCTCTTCAAACTTTCGAACGTCTGTCACATTCTCCGGATGCAGTTTATCCAGCTCTTTTTGAAGGAAATTGATCTGTTTCCGAAGAGCCTGCTCCCGGTATATCTGTTCATTGGACTCCTGTTCCGCCGTCTGTGCCTCGTTATTGACTTTATACAGTTCCAGAGATTCATAAAAAGCTTTTTCCATCATCTCCGTCCGCTTCGCGACAGAATCCTCCGCCAGGATAGCATACTTTTCTTCATTGGAAATCTGCAGCATGGAAGATGTAAAAGAAACCAGTTCATTCATATTCTTCCACCGCATAATATAATTTCTTGCTCCCATTATCTGCTGCATTCCGTGAAGAGACTGCAGCATTGCCGTCCGCATTTTCTGGAAATGTTTCCTTATCTCCTCCGGATCCATATCCTCAATATCCGGCCGCACGCGCATCTCCATGCGGAACGTATTCCCATCCACTTCTATAGAATCCAGATTAACCCGTGATGTGGTACGCAGCAGCGCCCATTCTCCCTCTATACTCTCCACCGCTCCCCGGGTGGCAATGGGATAGATATCCTCAGCCGCAATCTCTCCCGTTTCTTTCTGTCTTTTCAGCATCAGGAAAAGAACCTTTTCTCCGGCGCTTACCGGCTTATCAGAAAAGCCGTTTAAATACTCCACCTGAAAATAGCAGGAGACATCCGGCAGGGACAAAACGTTATAATAAGGAATGTATATCATAGCTGTCCACCTCCTGTACCGCTTTTACTCATGAATCTTTACACTGTTCAGCTGCCTGGCTGTACAGGAACAGCGATGATCGATGATCTCACTGTGCCCGATATCCATGGCAGATATTTCTCTCATCTCCTTTTCACTTAATTCAAAATCCCAGATTGCAAGGTTCTCACGCATCCGTTCCTTCCGCACTGTTTTCGGTATGGCGGGAATTCCCCGCTGCAAATGCCACCGTAAGATTACCTGCGCCGCTGTCCTGCCGTGTTTTTCCCCGATCCTGGTCAGGGTCCGATGACGGAAAATATCTCTCTGGCCTTCCGAAAGGGGCCCCCAGGCCTCCGGAACCACTCCGTAATCTCTCATAACTTTCAGCGCTTCCCTCTGCTGAAAAAAAGGATGTATTTCTATCTGATTCACCATGGGAGGTATTTCCTGATTCATACACAGATCCACCAGCCGTTCCGGCAGAAAATTGCTGACGCCTATGGCACGGACCGCTCCCTCCCGGTACAGCCTTTCCATGGCCCTCCAGGCTCCGTAGTAATCTCCGAAAGGCTGATGAACCAGATACAGATCAATGTAATCAAGTCCCAGCTTTTTCATGGAAGTATCAAAAGCCCGCAGAGTATTGTCATACCCGGTATCCTGCACCCAGAGTTTGGTCGTAATGAAAAGCGACTCTCTGTCTGCTCCGAAATTTCTGAGCGCCGCTCCCACCGCTTCCTCATTGTAGTAGGCAGCCGCCGTGTCGATCATACGGTATCCCGCTGCCAGCGCATCGGCAACGCATCGCTCACATTGTCCGGCGTCTGTAATCTGAAATACTCCATAGCCGGCATAAGGCATTCTGACCCCGTTTCTCAGTTCAACATACTGCAATTTGTTCTGCCTCCCTTCTTTCCTCCGGCTCTGCGTTTATTGTAACCGGAATTTTACGGAATGTACAATGCCGGTTTTGCAGATCACTATAATTTAAGCGCATAGTGAACTTGCCTTTGTCCTTTTGCTGTGATAAGATACATACATCTGAAGCAGCAGGAGGTATGCCCATGTTTGAACTAAACCAGCTGGAACAGCTGCTGGCAGTAGCAAAATACAGCACACTGTCAGCAGCTGCGGAAAAACTTCATCTCTCTCAGCCGGCTTTAAGCCGTTCCATGCAGAAACTGGAAGCTGAGCTGCAGGTTCCTCTCTTTACCCGCAGCAAAAACAGAATTGAATTAAATGAGAATGGACATATGGCCGTGGAGTACGCGGAAAAAATCCTCTGGCAGTCCCAGGATATGATCCGGCATATCCGCGCATTTGATTTGAGCAGGCGCACCATCCGTATCGGTTCCTGTGCGCCTGCTCCTCTGTGGGATATCCTCCCTTCCCTGTCCAATTTTTATCCGGAAATGACGATTTCCTCGGAAATCCGTGAAAATGATGTGCTGTATAAAGGTCTTAAGGATAAGACATATCAGTTTATCCTGCTGCCCGAGTCTGTAGAGGAAACGGATATCTTCTGCCGTAAATATGAGGAAGAACATTTATTTTTTTCTCTTCCGCCGGCCCACCCTCTGTCCGGCTGCCAATCACTGCGTCTGGAGGATCTGAACGGGGAAACCATGCTTTTATATGCTGAGATTGGTTTCTGGAAGAACATATTAAAGGATAAAATGCCGGACACCCGTTTTCTCATTCAGGAAGAAGCTTCCGCTCTCGATACCCTGGTAAGAGCTTCGGCGCTGCCCTCCTTCACCACGGATCTTGCCATCCGGCAGTACGGTGACATTCCCAACCGGATAAAAATACCCATTTCCAACGAGGAAGCCAACGTATCGTACTATTTTCTCTGTCTTTCCGACAGCCGCCGGCAGTTTCACAGATTTCTGGAAAGCTTTATTTTCAGTTCACAAGACATTTATCCAGAAAATAAAGTATACGTCAAATGAGAAGGCAAGCATCAGGAACGTAAAAGATTCTATTTCTATTCTTTGAAACAATTCAACAGAATATTGTATAAACATAAAAGTCAGAACCGAAAGACTAATATATATACAGACATTACCCAGAAAAATCAGATACAAAAACTCTCTTTCCATTATCTGCAATGGCAATTTAAAAAATAACAACCCGATCCGTTCCCGCAAATATCAGCATTATTGAACCCTCCTCCGCTCACGCGGGGAATACATTGTAATCAGGCAACCATCCACGAGAAATACGGGATCACCCCCGCTCACGCGGGGAATACTCTGGCAGCTACCGCATGTGACTTTGATAATTGGGATCACCCCCGCTCACGCGGGGAATACTTGCGACTGTGCCACGGCTTCCAAAGTGTCCGGGGATCACCCCCGCTCACGCGGGGAATACAGAATTACATAGAAAACGCCGTGGAATATGGCGGGATCACCCCCGCTCACGCGGGGAATACAATATTTTTCCATGCGGTTTACTTTGCCGCAAGGGATCACCCCCGCTCACGCGGGGAATACACTAAAAAATGCGTAGAAATATAGGCTTTTTCTTTTCAATCATTCCAATTTTCATTTAACTTTTTAAAGATCTCATAAGTGATATAACAATCATTTAAAGCTCTGTGAATCCCAGTGATATCTACAGACAGCTCATTGGCAATTGTTTGTAATTTATAATCTTTAAGTCTTTTTAATCTTCTTTTGGCTAATATAACTGTATCGATACATTTGTTCCTTGGTACAGGAAGATTTTCTTTTTTACAAGTAACTTGAATAAAATTAAGATCAAAAGCCGCATTGTGACATACCACTGGCCGATCTGTTATAAAATTTAAGAGTTTTTGCAAAACACTTCGGAGCTCACGTCCATCATTCAATAAATCTTCATCTGTAATACCCGTCAGTTTTTTTATATGTTCAGGTATTTTTTTATCACATTGCACAAGACACTGAAATTCTGACCTTGGCTTTCCTTCAAAGACATGAAGCGCTCCTATCTCGATGATCTCATCAGTCAAATGAGATAGTCCTGTTGTTTCAATGTCAAGAACAATATAATCATCCATCATCTGTACAGCTTTTTGTTTTGCAATCTGCATTTGATTGCTTTTCTTATAATGATGAAATTTACTGAACCTTTCTGAACCAAATTCATGACCTACCTTTGTGTCCAATACCGAAGGACGTTGCATTAATTTAATGCCATCAAAATCGACAACTTTCCAATTTGTATTATGTACACAAAACTCCAACTTTTGCTCACCTTGGGCTGGATAAACCATCGTTGCCTGTCCATGCTTCACATTTTCACATATTCGTTTCCAAAGTAGTTCTCGTACTCGAGCTGAAATATTTCCCACATAAACTCCTGTATTAATCTCAAAAAGCCACTTTGAAAGATCCCCTCTCAATTTAGGTGGACAGTCATTAAGAACAACAACTACCATTTTTCACTCCTCACATTTTTCAGAGTAACTTTTTCCATTAGCGACTATCCCTTTTTTCGTGTCCCAAAGATAAGTAACATCTACTTCTGGAATAGTTTTCTCTTCTTCATTCTCCTTTAGCAAAAGGAAACGAATATCTTTGACCATTCTTTCCAGTAAATGTTTCGAGGCAATTTCATCCCGTACTCTTCTTCTCACTTCTCCTGGGAGATCTTCTGGATTAGCAGCCGCAATTTCAAATGCAATCGGTATAGTAATTTCCGCCTTATAAAGATCTGCAACATCATAGACAAAGGAACATTCATGTCCCACATGTATAAATCCCAAACCTGGAGAACAACCTAATGCTGTAATAACAGCGTGAGCCAGTCCATATAAACATGCATTTCCAGCAGACAGGGTTTACAAGTGGATCTTTGCCCTGCTGATGTAAAGCAAACAAGGTTAAAGACGTATATACTGCCCATTCCGCACGACTCGGTTCATTATCTCCGTAAAATTCCTCCGGCATTGAATCAAGAAAATATCCCCATAGTTGTGGCACTTCCCCCGGTACTTTTCCAATTCCTCGCATCAATTCAGCCAAAATCTTTGTATTTTCCCTCGATTGCGAAAGAAGCATCGAGATTTTTCTCTTTGTGAACATCTCCACCTGTTTCGAAGAAACATTTTTGCTCATATCCGCACCCCCTGTTTATCTACCATTTCTAATTGATATAAAAAATAGTTAAAAGCCTCCGGAGCACTATAATGTTTTTCAACATCTTTATTTTTTATTTTCTCCTTAACAACTCGACCAACAACAGCCGCACTTCCTGCCTGTTCTACAAGCTCTCGGCCAAAATTTTTAATAATATCTTTTGATATTTTTCTCCAGTTCGCACGATACTCATTCTGCTTTTCGAGATCTTGATTCGGTTCAACCTGTATCAGCCATTGACGAAAAGGTATATCAAGCCGATAATATGCCTGTTCTTTGGCATTTTCTTTTGTGCTTTTCCCGTCTCCTCCGACCGCTTTATCTAAATTCTGACCTAAACATCCAACGACAGAAGCCAACTGATCACAACGAACAATTTCGGCGCAAATATGTTGTTGCCAAACAACACCAATTTCGTCTAACAGACTAGCATGAAATTCAAGAGAATCTGAAAACTCATCAACGATACCACAGGTCATGCTGCCATATTCAACACCAACTATCTTAAAAGTAACAAATCGATTTTTCGGAAATATTCCTTTACTTTGAAGTAAACTCACCCAAGAAACAACCCCAGGTTTTCTACCAGAGTTTCCCAATAAAACTGAAAAGTCACGCCACATTTGTCTGCTTTTATCATGCATTTTCGGATAATACTGTTCCACATTTTTTCCTTTTTTTCTTATTGTCCAAAAAGTCATCTGCTCTGAATAAGCACTTTCTTTCTCAATGTATTCCCCTGCCGCCTCTGTGTATCCTGTTACGATACCATTTTCTCTATGTAAAATTAGACGCCGACACTGTAAAGTAAGAATTTCTGGTTGATTATCTGGAACAGGAACTTCCTTCAATTTTTCTTCCGAAGGTTTTTCTCTCTCCCAAGACGGCTTTGCTTCTCCCCAAAGTTCCATTCCATCTTTAAGTAAGGTCAAATTCAACATAAGTGTTTCGAAGAGAGAGTCCCCTTTTGCTACCACTACTCCAATACTTCCAACAAGACAAAGTTTAGGCGAAGGTTTTTTGGCTGCCGTATCATCGAACGCCTGCAAATATACAAGCCATTATTTTCAAGAAAGCCATGCATGGTTTCATCCAATTCTCTTTTTCCAGGTATACGATGACTTGATGCCCGTCGTTCTTTTATTGTTTGTTTTTCTCTATGTTCCATCCAATAAAGATATATATCCTCATCTTCTCTCATATCCCGATATGTTTCCTGAACTAATGGTGAAATATCATCAGGAAGACAAATCGTGTCCGGGAGAATCTGTGCTGTTCGCCTTAAAAGCCATTCTCCGTATATTTGTTTTGTTCCCTCATCTATCTCTTTGCATCCACAAACAATACAAGCTGGTTCCTTCAATGATACAGGTCTTTCTCTAAATCCATGTCTATGTAGTCTGCCTATTCTTTGAAGAAGCAAATCCATCGGAGCCAGCTGTGTTATAAGTATATCGAAATCGATATCCAACGACTGTTCTAATATCTGTGTTCCCACGACAATTACCCTTCGCACTTCTGGGGTAGAAGCTTTACCAATTCTTCGTAACAATTCTTCCTCTATTTGTTGTCTATCAGACATGGTGTATCTGGCATGAATTAATAACACTGTATAATCTGACAATTGTTCCCGTAAAATTCTGGCTGTTTCCTGTGCCTGCGTTACTGTATTTACAATTACTCCCGCACAACCGCCATTTACAAGCTTCTCTTTAAGAATTACGAAAATTTCATCAACATCTATTTTAACAATTCTAATACGTTTCCTTGGAGTATCCACAGGAATCACACATTGCTTGAGCGCATCCCCATCCGTATATGTTAAAATTGGATATGCGTTATTTTCACTCCATCCTACAGGTTCCGTTAAGAAATTTTTCCCATGATACGCTTCCATAAGTCTTACCCGACGCTGAGAAGGTAAAGTTGCCGAAAGAAGAATAACAGGAACCTCGTATATTCCCAGCCACTCCAACGCCCTTTCAAGATAACAACTCATATAAGCGTCGTATGCATGACATTCATCAATAATGACAACTTTCCCTGCTAATCCCAAATGTCTCAGCATTACATGTTTTTGTTGTAATGCTGCCATTAAAAGCTGATCAACCGTACCTACAACAAAAGATGACAATAATGCCTGTTTTCGTCCTTCAAACCAATTATGGACAATCAATCCACTCTTTTCTTCATCCTCATTCTGACTGGCACACCCTTTAAACAGCTCTCGATATCCCTTCTGTAACATAGCCATACCATGGGCCAGCCTGATACTCAACAAAACGTCTTTGGACTGTCTCTCTGCCCATAATTTCAGTCTGGGGAAAATTCCATTTGCTGTCGCCTGTGTCGGCAGGCCAAAAAATATACCTTCGCAATGCCACTTACTGGCAAGTATCTCTGCCGCCGAAAGTGCTGCCTCTGTTTTTCCTAATCCCATCTGTGCTTCAAGAATATAAATACCCGGAGTAGATGCCTCTTCCGCCGCCTTCAGCATTTGACGTTGCATTTCATTTGGAGTGAATCCATACTCATCCTTAAATAATTCATCGTCCATAAACCAACAGGAAGGCATCCATTGATCGGGAAGCTTTATATTAGACCAGATTTGTTCAATCCTTTCAGGATAATTTAACTCTTCACCTGTATCATCCAAGCTAATCAGCGGCACATACTCTGCATTGCTGGCTATCCAGTCCGCCATCATAAGCAACCCGCTCAAAATCATTTGAACCGGCACATCAATATCCGGTAATTCATCAATATTCTCATACCCACTGCAAGATAATGCGATATCTATCCACTGCTCCCATACGTCTTTCCATTTGGCTCCTTGAATACTTGTCCTCCCTTTTGATCCATAAAAGTTTTCTTCATAATACATCATCATGACCTGCGGATTCTCTGTACCAGAATACGGTTTTCCATGATGAGATCCCACTATGGCAGCTATTCCTACTGGACATCCCAATTCCAAAAGGATCGCTTCTCCAGCAAAAGAATGTGGTGTTTTTGATGCATCTAAGAATTGAGAAGTCCGTTGAAGTTCAAAACCACTGCCTATAATTTTTTCCTTCAGATATGGCGATCTATCACAAATTTTTGCCTGAAAAATTGGCGTAGCTTTTCCAATATCATGTACCAGAGCAATAAAAGCACAAAGTTTATCTAACTGAACTGAAGGATTCTTTGCTACAATAACATCTATAATATGAGCTGGCAGCCAGTGATTACAAAGTTTCTCCATAACCCCTGCGGTATCTGACAGATGAGCATAATATGGGAGCCACATCCCCTGCAAATCACTTTTTGCTACTAATAAATTATATGGATATAATTTCAAATCTTTCATGAACTTCGAATCTCTCCCTGTCTCCTATCTATTAGATAAATGCATCTTGGTTATAAATATTTAACTCCATCTGGTACAAAAATTTCTTTATACAGACAAATTAAGTTCTCTTCAAATCGCAAAACCTTCTTTTACTTTAATTTTACCAAATTGCACAGTCTTTTGCATCGTATATTTTCCACCAATTTCACATTCATAATCCGCTTATTCCCACAATAGCCAGTCCGGAAGAAAAAACCATACCCACAGCAAATGCCAGCTCTGCCAGACTGCTACAGCTTCTGTGATAATCCTTTTTCATTCCAGTTTTGGCAAAGAACGGTACAGCCGGATCACCCGGCTATACCGTTCTTTTTGAAATTTTCATCGACTCTTTCAGTTTCTTAAAAGATTCTTCGCTGATAGCATGCTCCAGGCGGCAGGCGTCTTTTTCCGCCGTTGCTTTGTCAATCCCCGCCGCCATCAGCTGTTCCCTGAAAAAGCAGTGCCGTTCATAGATTTTCTCGGCAATCTCCTGTCCTTTTTTTGTCAAATGAATATAACGCTCTTCATCCATGGTAAGAAATCCGCTTTTCCTCAGAATCGTTACCGCGTGACAGACACTGGGTTTGGAAACTCCCATATGCCGGGCAATATCTACGGAACGGATCACACCCTGCTTTTTTCCGATCATCAGTATGGCTTCCAGGTAATCTTCTCCTGACGCATAAAGTCCCATAGGCAATACACCCCTTTGTTATAGTTCCCCCTTTAACCGCATTTTATATCTATTATTTTAGTTAGTGTTAGTTAACCTGTCAAGCGCCATCTTTTCTCACTAAAACAGCCCCCGGCATAGCCGGAGGCCGAAACATATACTTGCTTACGCCGCAAAATTTCCCGTATACAGCTGATAGTATTTTCCTTTTGCCGCAATCAGTTCATCATGACTGCCGCGTTCGATAATCCTTCCCTGTTCCATAACCATGATACAGTCGGAATTCTTAATGGTAGACAGCCTGTGGGCGATGACAAAGGTGGTTCTGCCCTGCATCAGCGCGTCCATTCCCGCCTGTACCAGACCTTCTGTTCTCGTATCAATAGAGGAGGTAGCCTCATCCAGAATCAGTACCGGAGGATCTGCCACGGCCGCTCTGGCAATGGCCAGAAGCTGTCTCTGCCCCTGACTCAAATTGCTGCCGTCACCGGTGAGCATCGTCTGATAACCGTCCGGCAGTCTGCGGATAAAGCTGTCCGCATTGGCCAGTTTCGCCGCCGCCATACATTCTCCGTCAGTGGCGTCCAGTTTTCCGTACCGGATATTATCCATGACCGTTCCCGTAAACAGGTGGGTATCCTGCAGAACCATTCCCAGAGAACGGCGAAGATCCGGCTTTTTAATCTTGTTAATATTAATTCCGTCGTAACGGATCTTTCCATCCTGAATATCATAAAAGCGGTTGATCAGGTTAGTGATTGTGGTTTTTCCTGCTCCGGTGGAACCTACCAGGGCAATTTTCTGGCCGGGATGGGCGTACATTTTAATGTCATGCAGCACCATCTTATTATCATCATATCCGAAATCCACGCCGTCAAAGACGATGCCGCCTTCCATTTTCTGGTAAGTTACCGTACCGTCCGCTTTATGAGGATGTTTCCAGGCCCATACTCCGGTACGTGTTTCGGATTCCGTCATGGAACCGTCCGCGTTTTCTCTCGCGTGAACCAGCTCCACATAGCCCTGATCTTCCTCCGGCTTTTCATCCAGAAGGGCAAATACCCGCTCTGCGCCTGCAGCTGCCATAACGACGAAATTCATCTGCTGGCTGATCTGGGTGATAGGCTGGGTAAAGTTTTTATTCAGACCCACGAAAGCAATAACGGTTCCCACCGTCATGCCTGTCACGCCGCCAAGGGCCAGAAGAGCGCCGATTACAGCACAGAGCACATAGCTTAAATTTCCGATGTTGGCATTGATGGGCATCAGAAGGTTGGCATAACGGTTGGCCTTATCCGCACTGTCCCGCAGCTGATCGTTCAGTTTCTTGAAATCAGCGATTGCCGCCTCCTCATGGCAGAATACCTTAACCACTTTCTGTCCGTCCATCATCTCTTCAATAAAACCGTCGACATTTCCCAGATCTTTCTGCTGTTTCTGGAAATATTTTCCTGAAAGGCCTGAAAATACCGTCGTCACTTTCAGCATGACCAGCGCCATCAGAACTGTCACCACCGTCAGCGGAACATTCAGCACGATCATGGAAATAAAAGTTGCCACCAGCGTTGCCGCTGAGTTGATAATCTGAGGAATACTCTGGCTGAAAAGCTGACGCAGCGTATCCACATCGTTGGTATAGACAGACATGATATCGCCGTGCGCATGGGTATCAAAGTATTTGATGGGCAGAGATTCCATGTTGGCAAACAGTTCGTCACGGAATTTCCGCATGGTTCCCTGGCTTACATTGACCATGATTCTGTTGTAAGCATAGGCCGCCGCAATACCTATGATATAAAATACTATAATTCCCATCAGCGCATTGGCCAGGGGGGTAAAATCCGGATTGTCCGTATTCAGCAGCGGAACGATAAAGTCATCCACCAGCGACTGAACAAACAGCATTCCCTGCATAGTGGCAAAAGCGCCGACCACGATACAGACAACTACCACCAGAAACGAAAATTTATAATTCTTTATCATGTATGCCAGAAGACGCTTCAGAACATACAGAGAATTTTTCTTCTTTTTATCTTTCATGATTTTCCGCACTCTCCTTTCTGCCGGCTATACGGCCTGATCAAAATCGCCGCCGCCCTGGGTCTGGGATTCATATATATCACGATAGATCGCATTGTTTTCAAGCAGATGTTCATGAGTATCGAATCCGTTAATTTTCCCGTCATCCAGAAC
Source organism: Ruminococcus sp. (assembly GCA_050944415.1). Classification (GTDB taxonomy): domain Bacteria; phylum Bacillota; class Clostridia; order Lachnospirales; family Lachnospiraceae; genus Ruminococcus_G. The sequence continues at coordinate 46,695 of JBMNRA010000009.1, read as the reverse complement.
CAGAATCCGGTCCGCTTCCTGCACGCTGGACACTCTCTGGGCAATGATGATCTTTGTAGTGCCGGGAATGTAAGTCTGGAACGCAGATCTGATTTTCGCGTCAGTAGCTGTGTCTACGGCACTGGTGGAATCATCCAGAATCAGCACTTTCGGTTTCTTAAGCAACGCTCTGGCTATACACAGTCTCTGTTTCTGACCGCCTGATACATTGGTGCCGCCCCGTTCGATCCAGGTGTGGTACCCGTCCGGCAGCCGGTCAATAAATTCTGAGGCACAGGCTGCCTGACAGGCCTTCTCGCATTCCTCATCCGTTGCTTTTTCATTGCCCCAGCGCAGGTTGTCCAGAATAGTTCCCGAGAAAAGGACATTTTTCTGAAGAACTACCGCTACCTCATTTCTTAGCACTTCCATATCATAGTCTCTGACGTCTCTTCCTCCTACTTTTACCGTGCCTTCCGTGGCGTCATACAGACGGCTGATCAGATTGACAAGACTGGATTTTCCGCATCCTGTACCGCCGATGATTCCGACGGTTTCACCGGATTTTATGTGCAGATCGATATCATTGAGGGCGTCTTCTCCCGTGCCTTTTTTATAGGAAAAGCTCACATGATTGAAATCAATGCTTCCATCCGCCACTTCCGTAACCGGATGCTCCGGGTCATGAAGATCCGGTTTCTCATTCAGAACTTCTGAAATACGCCGTACACTGGCAGAACTCATGGTAACCATAACGAAAATCATGGACAGCATCATCAGAGACATCATGACAGACATTATGTAGCTGAACAGTGACGTAATATCCCCCGTTGACATGCTTCCGGCCACGATAAACTGAGCCCCAAACCAGGAAACCGCTGTAATGCACGCATAGATAACCAGCATCATGACCGGATTGTTCAGTGCCAGCATACTTTCCGCCTTGACAAACAGCCGGTACAGATTCTGTGCTGCCTTCTGAAATTTTTCATTTTCATATTTTTCTCTGACATAAGCTTTTACCACACGGATGGCAGTTACATTTTCCTGAACACTGGCATTCAGATCGTCATACCGGTCAAATACTTCCCGAAATACCGATGACGCTTTTTTCATAATCACCGCCAGAACAACAGCCAGAAAGCACAGAGCTGCCAGAAATACGAAGCTTAAGTCCCGGTTGATCAGGAAACACATGATCATACTGAAGATCAACATCAGCGGCGCTCTCACCGCGATTCGGATAATCATCTGAAACGCGTTCTGCAGGTTGGTAACATCTGTTGTCATTCTGGTCACAAGACCGGCTGTGCTGAATTTGTCAATATTGGAAAATGAATAATCCTGTACCCGCACATACATGCTCTCTCTTAAATTACAGGCGAACCCAGAGGAAGCGCTGGCCGCGAATTTACCGGCCATTGCGCCGGAAAGGAGACTGACGGCCGCCATGACGAGCATGATCACACCCAGTCTTACAATCGCGGACATATTGGACTGTTCCAGTCCGTCATCAATAATCATCGCAGTGATAAAAGGGAGCAGCACTTCCATGATTACCTCAAGAGTGGTAAAGCCCATGGTGAGAAAAGTATCCCTTTTATACTGTTTCAGTTGAGCCAAAACGGATCTCATACCATAACCTCCTTATCTGTTTCATTCAGCCCCCGCAGAATCTTATTCTCCAGCTTCCACAGCTGCTGCCGTTCCCGGGCATTCAGTGTACGGAAAATCTCCGTCTCCATCTCCCCGGCTTCCTGCAGGAACTCTTCCCCCGCCTCGGCAAGTCTTTCCGTGGGAACCACTTTTTTCTTTCTGATATCATCCGGATCCTCCTGAAAACGGAGATATCCTTTTTCTCTCATTTTTTTCACCAGGACGGATAAGGTCGCTTTGGAAATTCCTATTTCATGGCACATTTCCGTAATATAAGTCCCCTCGGGATGCTTTCGGAGAATATACACCATAAAATAAACCTGTGTTCCGCTCATATTCCGCTGTTTCAGAGTCTTTTCCAGCCGTGCTTCCAGATTAATATTGATCTTCTTGAGCATGAAGAGCAGATCCGCCGCCTGAAATTCCTCTCTCATCTCTTCTTTACACCTCCCGTATGCAATAACGTATAAATAGTTTAATTGCGAACAATTTGTCAGCTTACTGTTCCGTCCATAGAGATTCTATCTCTGATTCGCTTGAATGTGAAATTCAAAGATGTTATAATCTATAAACAAATTTTATAGATAACTGTTTACCCGTTACAAAAGGAGGAACTCGTATGAACACCGTTCAGCTGGAATGTTTTATTGCCGTATCTGAACATCTGAATTTTTCCAAGGCTTCTGAGCTTCTGAAAATCACACAGCCCGCTGTCAGCCACCAGATCCAGACTCTGGAGGAAGAACTGGGGGTAAATCTTTTCAAACGTACCAGCAAAAGCGTATCTCTCACCTCCGAAGGCATTCAGTTCCTTCCTGACGCGGAACTGATTTTAAAAACGGCTCTTTCTGCCAAAGAACGGCTGGGAAAACAGGAAAATTTTATCATGTTTGAAGTGGGGTGCCATAATCATATGGAACTGAATCTGCTCCCTGCTGTTTTTCAGAAACTGGCCGGGGAATTTCCCTTGCTTCGCCCATCGGTACGCGTCATTCCCTTTCCCTCTCTGCTGGGGCTGGTGGAAAACAAACAGATCTACGGCGCTTTCGGCATAAAAGAAGGGCAGAAAAAATCTTCCCTGTACTTCAGAGAGCTTTACTCCGCCCCCATCGCATGTGTCTGTTCCCCGGAACATCCTCTTGCCCAATATAAAGAACTGAATAAGAATATGCTGACCGGAAACATTATCGCCTGTTCTCCCCGCCAGCTGCCCGGACCGGTCTTTTCTATCCAGAGCAAAATCCTTTCCGATCTCTCCCGTGAGCAACAGTATTTTACAGAAAACATAGACAGCGCTTTCACTCTTGCAAAAGCAAATCTGGGATACACCCTGTATCCGGACATTCCTCAGTCAAGAGAACCGGGACTGTGTTATATCCCCGTTACCGATTTGCCTTTACTTCCTTTCGGATTGTTTTATCGGTATGACAATGGGCACCCGGTCATGAAAAGATTTCTGAACCTCTGCATAGAAAATTTTTCCAAAAAGTGATTGCTTTATTATTTTTTCTGTGTTATAATTCAATCATAGTTAGTTTATTCTAACTACCCTTGTCAAAAACCGCTTTATGAAAACACGAAACATCCCGGAACCACAGTTCCGGGATGTTTCGTGTCTGCCAGTTCAGATATTTCACGCTTTTTCAGACTGATAATAGAAAACCACCAGCTCCACCATCCTGTCATAGCTTTCCACTCCGTGAACCTGACCGTTTGCCTTTAAGTAAGTATCATTGATTCTGCCGGACCACCGGGAAACCTTTCCCTCATACATCTGCCAGAACGCACTGTTGGCAGCTACATCTGTTTCGGCTTCCGCTGACAGAAGAGTGCGTACCTGTGACCAGCTTTCCACATCCTTATCATTCAGCTCGTTCATGGCATAGATCCAGCCGGAGAGATACCCGCTGTACTGAAATTCCGTCTGCTCCGATTCCACGCAGCCCAGAAAGGCAATAAAATTTGCTTCCTCCTCCTGCATGAACCCCCGCAGATGAGACAATTCATGACACATGGTAAAAGGGATATTATAATCTGTCATATCTCCATTATAGTTGGCTTCTATAGTAAAAGGCGAGTAGATGCCGGAAAGATGCTGCCAGGACAGGATCTGAGACAGTAAGAGCTTTTTCGGCTCCGGATAATATCCGGCCAGAGAAGGGTAGTCCTCTCCCAGATTCTTCATTACCTGAGCGGCTATGTCTCCGGCATTTTCCGGCGCCATCATCTGCCCCGTTTCATCACGCGTCACCTGAACACTCCGGGCATTCACCTCAGAAGTCAGCCATCGGCAGACTTCTGCCAGTTCTTCATCCGTATACTTCTCTCCCTCAATCCCTTCCTGCTGGGTAAAAGAACTTCTCCGGTAATTGATTCCGCAGTTGATAACATACAGAAAAAACAGAACGGCAGCCGCAAGAAAAAGCCCCAGAATCCACTGCAGCATCTTCCTTTTCAGACAGTTTTCCCGTATGCCTTTCCTGACTGCTGACGCAAAAGTAACGGCCAGCGCCGCCAGCAGTACGTACAGACATATCTCCGCTATAGAAAAGGGAAATATTCCGGCAATTCTTCCCACCACAGCTGCCAGCGCCCGATATATGTATCTGGAATAGAAATCTCCCCATCCCGGTATGGTATGGGCTGCTGCCAGCAGCAAAACCGCCGCCAGCAGCAGGATTACCGATACCGTAAGTTTTCGTTTTTCTCTTTTGTTCATAAGCGCAACTCTTTCAGAAAGTAATATTTATCTTTATTTTACTCCTGAAGAAAAAGATGCGCAACTTACGAAAGAACGGAAAAATCTGACAGTTACCGGTCCGCGGTAATTTCCCGGTTCTTAACAAATCGTCCATGGCCATTCAAAATGATAACGGAGAATCTTTCAGTTTCAGGATTATCTCTTGACGTAAAGCAGACTTCATGGATTATCATAATACCAAAGGAGGTTGAAAAAATGGAAAACAAAAAAACAGCACCCGGAACCGGCGGCGATCATTATATTCCTTACGATGAACGCAGCGGAGAAGAATCCAAGGTTTATTTTACAAGAAATTTATCGGCAGCAGGACTTCTTAACATTGCCGGAAGAGTAAATGGAAACATGACGGGAAAAATCGCCGTTAAACTTCACACCGGCGAGAAAAACGGGCCCAATATCATACCGCGTCCCTGGGTAGAACAGCTGATAAAAAAAGAAATGCCGGAAGCATCCATTATCGAGACCAACACCTATTATGAAGGCGATCGGTATACTACCAGTCAGCACAGAGAAACTCTCAAAGTAAACGGCTGGACTTTCTGTCCGGTAGATATTCTGGACGAGGAAGGAACGGTATTCCTTCCGGTAAAAAACGGGAAATGGTTTACTGAAATGTCCATGGGAAAGAATCTGACCAGTTACGACTCATTGTTCGTACTGACTCATTTTAAAGGTCATGCCAACGGAGGATTCGGCGGTTCCAATAAAAACATCGGCATCGGCTGCGCGGATGGCCGTGTCGGAAAAGCCATGATTCATACCACTCCGGGTTCCGATAACATGTGGGATATTGTCAATGAAGAGTTTATGGAACGGATGACGGAATCCGCCAAAGCAGTTGCGGATTATTTCGGTGAACATATCACTTATGTAAATGTAATGCGCAATATGTCTGTTTCCTGCGACTGTGAAGGAACCGCGGCGATGCCGGTGGTAACGCCTGACGTAGGCATACTTGCCTCACGGGATATCCTGGCGGTGGACCAGGCCTGCATTGATCTGGTCTATGCCCTCCGCCCGGAAGATCACCACGATCTGGTGGAGCGCATTGAAAGCCGCCACGGCCTTCGACAGCTGACTTATATGAAAGAACTGCACATGGGCAATGACAGGTATCAGCTGATCGATATCGACCATGACGATACGCCGATTACGCTGCAGGACGCGGTCAAAGACGTTGTCCCCTTCAAAGAAAACAGCAGATGATTTTCTGTCACAGCAGGGCTGCCAGTTTCTCCACATCCGCCATTCTGGTGGCCCAGCTGGTGGCAAACCGTACAACCGTATGGGTTTCATCATACTTTTCCCAAAAGCTAAATACCACATGACGGCTCAACTCTTCCATCTTTTTATTTTCCAATATGACAAATATCTGATTGGTGGGTGAATCCAGAAAAAGGCGATATCCTTTGTCGAAAAATGCGCCTTTCAGCCTGTCCGCCGTTTCTATGGCATTTTTACTGATCTTCATATATAAATCGTCAGTAAAAAGCGTATCAAACTGAATCCCCAGAAGTCTTCCTTTTGCCATCAGCGCACCCTGCTGTTTCACCATGGTAACAAAATGAGGCGGCGTATTGCCGGTAAAAACAACTGCCTCTCCGCACAGAGCGCCCACTTTGGTTCCTCCGATATAAAATACATCCGTATACCTGGCGATATCAGGCAGAGTCACATCCGTAACCGTGCTGGCCATACCGTAGCCCAGCCTTGCCCCGTCCAGAAACAGCGGCAGCCGGTACTCCCTGCAGACTTCTGATATCATTTCCAGCTCTTTCCGTGAGTAAAGGGTGCCGTATTCCGTTGGATGAGAGATATATACCATGCCGGGAAATACCATGTGCTCATGATTCGCATCTCCATAAAACTCCTGCAGATACTTTCTTAGCCCATCTGCCGAAAGCTTTCCCTCTTTATGAGGCATCTCCAGCACTTTATGACCGGTATATTCAATGGCTCCCGCTTCATGCACACTGACATGACCGGTGGACGCCGCCACAACTCCCTCAAATCGTTTCAGAATGGAACCGATTACTACAGCATTGGTCTGAGTCCCTCCCGTCAGAAAATAGACGTCCGCCCGGGGACACTGGCAGGCCTGCCGGATTTTCTCTCTGGCAGCTTCACAGTATCTGTCTGTCCCGTAACCGGGAAGTTTTTCCATATTGGTTTCTATCAGTCTTCGCAGTATGGCTTCGTGAGCGCCCTCACCGTAATCATTTTCAAAATTCAGCATATGCAAAACTCTCCTTTTTTTCTTAAAATCCTGTGCTAAAATAGCTTACGTGAATATTTCTGGCTTCTGGTCGTCAATCTGATCACCATCGACACCTGCTGCCGAAAAAAGTATTCCCCTTTGCGGACTTTTCTGGTATTGTTCGCCTTCTCTGCCACGCTGCTGACAGTTTTTCTTATCTTTGCTGAAAAGATCGGTTTTCGCGGAGACGGCGGTATGATGCTTGGCGGTCTTATATATTTTTTCCCTATGAAAGCTATCTACAAAGATAAATCTCCTCTTCTTCTGACCATCATATGTGCATGCTGGATTTACACTCTGGGAATATTTTCTATCGCTTTTCAGATCGCAGGCATTCTTTTTTCGGGAACGCCGGTTGGCACTCTTCTGACTATAACGATACTTTATTTTTTAACCCTGATTCCCTTTCGCAGGAAAGAGGTCGATATTAAAAATTATCGTTCTGCTCTTTATGCTTTCCGTCATATATTTGTCCGATTTTATTCTGAACCGTGTTAAATCTCTTATTCCAGCGCTTCCGCCACTTTCTCAAGCAGACTGCGGACCGGCAGATGCTGCGGACAGTTTTCCTCACACTGTCCGCAGCCAATACAGTCTGACGCTTTTCCGTGGACAGTAGCCAGATTGGCGTAATAAACTTTCTGATTATACATATAGCCGGTATTCTCCAGATGCTGCATATTGTTGTACAGACTGAAATAGTCGGGAATGGCAATATTTTCCGGACATTCGGCAGTACAGTACCGGCAGCCGGTACAGGCAACAGCCACGTCATCATGGATAATCTCAGCCGCCCGACGCAGAATATCCAGTTCCTTTTCTGTCAGCGGTTTGAAATCCGTCATAAAGGAAGTATTGTCCTGTACCTGTTCCAGGCTGGACATTCCGCTTAATACCATGGAAACCCCTTCCAGGCCGGCAGCAAAACGGATCGCCCAGGAAGCCAGACTGGCCTGGGGATCCGCTTCTTTCAGAAGATCCGAAGCTTTCTTTGGAAGGTTTACCAGCGTGCCGCCTTTGACCGGCTCCATAACCAGTATTCTGCATCCATACTTTCTGGCCACTTCATAACATTTCCGTGACTGAATGGCCGCATCTTCCCAGTCCAGATAATTAATCTGCAGCTGTACAAACTCTGTATCCGGATATTTCGCCAGAACGTGCTCCAATACATTAGCCGTTCCATGGAAAGAAAAACCCAGATGACGTATCCTGCCGCTTTCCCGCAGTCCTTGCAGAAAACGAAACGTTCTCAGATGTTCAAAAGCGTCGAAAGAGGCTCTGCCCACATTATGAATCATATACAGATCAAAATAATCCGTACCGCACAGCTCAAGCTGCCGTTCAAAAAAAGGTTTCTGATCTTCCGGCTTCTTTATATAATTCAAAGTTATTTTATCCGTCAGCCAGAACCGGTCCCGGGAATATCTCTCCACCAGAGTTTTCCGCAGCGCCGGTTCGCTGGCCTCGTCATTGTATCGGTGTGCCGTATCAAAATACCCGAATCCCCGTTCCATGTAGCAGTCCACCATCTGCGCGACCGCTTCCATATTTACCGTGGAACGGTCATTCTCGTCAAATACCGGCAGACGCATAAAACCAAACCCCAGAGGCGGCAGTGCTTTATTGTTTTTCAGTGTCAGTTGTTCCTTGCTCATAGCAAAATCCTCCTCTCAGAAAAAGTATTTCTTTTAAGTTTATCATGGAAAGAAGAGGTCTGCACACCTATTTTCTCAAAAAATTCTAATTTTTCCAGTCTTTACTCATAATCCGGAACGTAATCCCTGTCCTGTTTCTTTGCATCCATAAACGGTTTCCCGTCCTGTGCCGTCTCCCGCAAACATCTGTAAATTTGATATTATTGATATCCGGATGAGTAATATTCAGAGAATCCGCCCATCTGATCCAGTGACTTTTTTCTGTGCTTCCGAAATTCTGGCAATACAGGATTGCGACAAAAGACACCATACGCCTTATATTCCGGAAATCCGCTGCCGGTATCTTCTCAGCCTCATATCCTTAAGCACTTTTACGAACGAATCCGGAAGGTCTTCGGCGCAAAACGGTAAATCAGGATACACGCCAGAATAAAATACAGCACACAGAACAGAATACACAGAATTCCAAAAAGCAGCGTATTCATCCGAACCTGCATCATAAAGAAGCAGAGCAGATAGGTGGCGGACATTACCAGTGAGTACGTTCCGCTTTTCAGCTCTGTTCCCGCATTATAGGGCTGCAACAGATAATATATGGTCAGATAATGAACGGAGAAGAACATACTCATGCACAGAACGGAAACAAAAATCACCCCGTAATTCAAAGGGTTATCCGTACCCCCCGAAGCATAGAGCAGAACCGCGAGTCCCGCCCCGATGATAAATGCCGGCAGCAGATTGATTTTTATAATCTCTCTGAGACGGATGCGAAACAGTTTCAGCACCATATCCGGCCTTTTGTAAAAGGAATAGGTCAGAAGACTGTGATCGCAGTTTACGAACAGAGCCCTGGTAAATCCCGTCCCCCGGTTGATGGCATACATAATAAATACAAAATACGGCAGAAAAGTCATCAAAAGTTCATTTACCTCTTTCTTTATCTCTGGTCTGAGATAAAACGCCAGAAGTGTCCCCAGCAAAAGAAGGCAGCAGACTCCCGCAATCTTTTTTGACGCCTTCCAGAGTATTTTCTGGTGTCTTCGGATAAAGAGTTCATTGAGATATTCAAATCCTCTCTTGTGACTGCTAATAGACGTATCGGCACTGATCATTTTCCGGTTCTGTTTCTGGTTCAGGGAAGCAACCGTATCCATCTGATTGGTAATCTGAGACAGCAGCTGCTGATTGACTTCCCGATAACTTTTAAAGGTCATAATCTTGCGGACGCCTGCCGCTCCTGCCAGAAAAAATGCAAGCAGAATCACTGCCGCTGCACTTTGAGGCAAGACAATTCCCGCCGCCGGCAGTCCGTAAGCCGCCGCAAGAAGAACTCCTATTCCAATCCAGGCATATTTACCCAGCTTATTTTCATTATAGGCAATCCCTTTTCGCTCATAATCCCGAAGAGAAACGGCAGCCACCAATATTTTGGCCCCCGCCACGGAAAAGGGAATCAGAAGACAGACGGCAAGGGGAATATCCTGTGCGCGGCAGAACCAGAGAGAAAAGGGGAGAAAGCCAACGATCACTTTCAGAATGCTGTAAGCATAATTCACCAGCGTATATTTCCGAGCATCCATCCGCATCAGAATCATTGCATAATACTTATCCCGGGTGGGATTAAACAGGCTGGTATTGGCAAATGCTCCGATCACTGTCAGAAATACCAGTATATGCAGATACAGCGGCCCCTGCGGAGTATTTTCATATAACAATCCGGCTCCCGCTATCATCAGAAGAAAATACAGAAACTTTCCCAGAAAAACAGAAATAATTTCCCACAGCACAGAAAGAACATTGGCAAAAATTTTCAGTCCCCGTACCCGGTACAGCATATCCGGAAGAATCCTTTTGACAACGGGAATCTGTTTCAGCGAATAAAGAATCGTATTGACCCGGTACGTATTTTTCAGTGAAAAGGACAGACGAAGTATTTTATTCATGTTCATCCTCCCTCAGCGCCGCAATAATCTTTTCCTTAAACTCATGGCTGTCCAGATTTGATTTATCCACCCGTTCCAGTATTCCATGGTTCAGCAGGACAATTTCATCGCATAAATCCAGCGCAAGATCCAGAATATGAGTGGAAAATATAGTAATCCTTCCCTCCTTCAGAGACCGCAGAAGCTGTTTCATCTCTTCGGCCACCACAACATCCAGAGAGGTAAGCGGTTCGTCCAGCAAAAGCAGATTTGGCTGCGCAATAATATTAACCAGCATCTGCATTTTGTTTTTCATGCCGTGAGAATAATCTTTCATCAGCTTATCCCGGTCTTCCGGCTCAATACTCATATAGTCAAAATATTCATCCAGCGGCCTGGGGTTCGAGATGCTGTCCTCATTAATATCCAGAAAGAATTTCAGAAATTCTCTCCCGGTAAGAAATTCCGGGACAGTGGGTGTGGACAGTACATATCCGATGTCCTCCGCCTTCAGCTGCCTCCGGATCCCTTTTTCCTCCAGCCAGAAATCCCCTCCGTCTTTTTCCATATCCCGGTTCAGACAGTTAAAAAGCGTCGTCTTCCCGGCGCCGTTTCTGCCCAGCAGACCGTAGATCTTCCCGGACTCAAAATCAAATGTAATATCTGTTAATACCTGTTTTTTCCCAAAATGCTTTGACAGATGTGAAATGACAAAATTCATGTATAATCTCCCTTGGTTCTATCATCAATTTGAATCAATTATACTGTTCTGTCATATTAAAGTCAATTTATATTAAAACTTTGACTGCACCTGATACAGATATGAAAAACCTGTGAAAAGAACGATCACGCTGACAACAGTTCCTGTAATACCATTCATCATTTTGGAAAACTCTTCCTGGTGTACAGAAAATGCTGACAGAAGCGCCGTCTGCAGAGAAAAGCATATGCTGCAACCGCCTAAATGACAAACTGATGATACTGTTTTCCTCCTTCGGCATGAATCAGCAGAACGCCAGCTTAGCAAAATTCTGTAGCGCAGTTCTATATAAAACCTGCTTTCTCTTATATCTTTCATTTTCACCTGAAGTATCATCCTATCTTTCATCCGCAAATATCATTTTATTTCCTTTTTTGCAGATTTCATAAATCTCATCATATTTCGCCTCAATCAGCGGAGTAATTTTTTCTACCTGCTTTCTGACACCTCTTCTGTACAGAAGGACAGGCAGAATCCAGCCCAGAAATCCCGGGACAGCCAGGATAATGCACAGAATAATATGGGGCGTGGCGGCGGTAACCGCAAAAGTAGCTCCCGCCATAAATGCCGTTCCAACGATGCCTATGCCAATGGATCTGATACAGGGGACAGAAGTTTTTTCTTTTTCCAGATGCTCAATCTCAGCCACGCAGGATTCAAAATTCCGCTGAAGCCGCGTAAGTTCCATTTTATTGATAATCCTGCGATCCCGCTTCATCCGTATCATCATTTTTCTGCGGTATCTCCCCTCTGGCCTTTCCGGATAAGCTTCTCTCCCTCCGCGCATCACATTTTCATCAATTTTCCAGCCGAAGTTTTCATATCCGTCGATCAGAAAAGAAAGCTTTCCCTCGTCCGCCGCCACTTCTTTATATTCATATCCGATGAAACCGCTGTATCCTTCTTTTTCTCTTTCCAACTTCCGTCACCTCCTCTGCTTTTTTTCTGCCATTGGCAGTCTAACGGTAAAAACACTGCCTCTGCCCGGTTCACTGTTCACTTCTATTTTCCCGTTCATCAAAATGAGAATCCGCCTGACAAGTGCCAGTCCCAGACCGTTTCCTTCTTTGGAATGCGAAGTATCTCCCTGGTAGAATTTATCAAAAATATGCTGTATGCTCTCATTGCTTATGCCGCATCCCGTGTCAGCGACTGATACCGTCACATATTCACCGCTGCTTTTCTGAGAAACCGTCACTTTGCCTCCCGGTTCCGTAAATTTTATGGCGTTGGAAATCAGATTGTTCCAGACCAGCTCCATCAGGCTTCTGTCCGCCTTTACCACAGCCTGCTTTTCCAGATCCACCTCCAGATCCAGCTCCTTTTCATCCCACATATCCTCATACTGCAGAATACATTCTTCCAGCTGTCCGCACAGATCGTAGATTTCAATCTCTGAATCGATTCTCTGATTTTCCAGTTTGTTTAATTTAAGGATGTTGCTGATTAAAAGGGATAGCCGTTCTGCCGCCTCTTCAATATTTCCGGCATACTCTCTTTTTTCCTCTGCCGAAACGCTTTTCATCTGCAGCAGCTCCGCATAGTTCTTGATAACGGCAATGGGAGTTTTCATTTCATGAGATACATTGGAAATAAAATCAGTCTTTAAAGTCTCAACGCTTCCCAGTTCCTCCACCATTTTATTAAAATCCAGGATCATCAGATCCAGATAGTTCAGACTGCTGGACGTATGAGTGGTTGGAACATACACAGAAAAATCCCCGTTTGCCACCTTTCTTGTAGCCTCAGCCAGCCGGTGCAGCGGAACTTCATAAGTGCTCTTCATTTTTTTTCTGGTAAACAGAGTCAGTCCCACCGCAACCATTCCCCAATAACACATTGGAAGAATCACCTGAATTATTTCACTCCATCCCCGGGAATTCATCAGCACAATCAGCCCCACATGAATTCCTGACATCAGAAAAAGAACTCCCAGATAGATAGCAAACAGCGAGGGGGGAAACAGCGTTTCCATAGGTTTTCTTTTCATATCAGTACCGCCTTATATCCCAGTCCCCGTACCGTCACGATTTTAAAGCCATCACATTCAGAAAGCTTATTCCTCAACTTTGTCATATACACATCGACCGCCCTTGGACTGGTATCACTGTCCACATCCCAGAATTCATCCATCAGCTGAACCCTGGAAAATGTTTTTTTCGGATAAGAAAGAAGTTTGTAGATAATGTTAAATTCCCTTGTGGTCAGACTGATTTCCTCTCCGTTTACTTCAGCGCTCATGCCGTCAGCATCCAGTTCCAGGTTTCCCACTCTGATTTTCCGCTCAGCCTCGATATTGGCCCTTCTCAGAAGCGCCCGGACACGGAGAACCAGTTCTTCCAGATCCACCGGCTTTACCATGTAATCATCGATTCCCAGACGAAAACCCTTCTGCTTGGAAGTAAGATCATCCCTGGCAGATATAAAAAGAATCGGTATCTTCTGATTAATCTTTCTCACCGTTCTGGCAAATTCGAAACCATCGATTTCAGGCATCATGATATCCGAGATAATCAGATCATACAGCTGGTTATACATTTCATCGTAAGCGTCCTGGGCATTCAGGCATCCCATCGTCTGAAATCCGCTGTCATTCAGATACGTACAGACAATCCTGTTTAATTTTTCATCATCCTCTACCACCAGGATATGCACCATCTATTCCTTCCTCTCTTTCATTTTCTCGTTGAAGCATACTCTTATTTCGTTTCCGTAATGTTTGCCAATTGTTTCTGAATTGTTAAAAATCACCGGGCATCCATTTACCTTGCAAGTATACCATACCGCAGACGGCAGCGGCAATCCGTCAAAGCTGATCCCATTTACAGATTCACTCTTCCAAGCAGAACACTGCTTCCCGTCCCGATCCCGGCACTGAACAGAATACCGCCGGCCAGACACATGATGACATTCATAAGTCCTGCATCCAGCGGCGTCATCATGGGAATCATGGTAAACAGCAGCATCCCCGCGCAGAGAGCCCCGACCATTGAAAACCACAGCTTTTGTTTTGCGACAATACTCATCAGTACATAAATGGAAACAAAAAGCGCCGCCCTCCTTTTTCTGCATAAGTTCCGTATAGTATTCTTCCAGACCGATTTTATATGCGGATGTATCCGTTTTCATCTTCTTTCACTTCCCCGGTTTTCAGAGATATATAGGCGGGGCAGTCTTCCTCCAGCTCCCGCGCAGTCATCTCTCTGATCATTTTACCGCCGCGGATAATCCCATAATGAGTCGCTTTTTTTCAAGTTCACCCAGAATATGAGAGGAAAGCAAAACGGTACACCCGTGATTCCGGGTAAGATCCGCATGATTCTCCCGCATAAGTCTTGCGGAATCCTCCATCCGCACAATCTGAAGAACTCTCCTGTATTCTCAATCAGGGCTCCCACCCTCATTCTGACTCCCGCATTTTTATAGCTTTTTTCAAACAGCCGGATTCTGCCCCTGTCCGGAACAAGATGACCTGCTGCGATTGAAGTATATCTGTGAAATGTTTTTGTATGTTTAAAGAAATGTTTAAGAATTGTTAATTTCCCTGTTCCTGTATAAAAAGGGGTGAAATCCTGTCGAACAGACTTTCACCCCTTCTGCATATCATTTCCGCATTTCTATTTTGCACACTGATTTTAACAATAGGATTTTTCAAAAATGGCAGCACATTCCTCATCGGAAAGCGGAACCCTGTCACAGTAAAACAGTCCGCCCATGGTCGCACGGGCATTCTGCGCCAAAGTCATAAATTCATCCGGGCGAATACCGTAATCGGACATTTTAAGATTATCCACACCGCACTGCTCCTGCAGATCCGCAAGCGCACAGATAAAGTCCATGGGCACTTCCGCATCCCGTTTTCCCAGTGCCTTTGCCATGCGGATAAAACGGTCATCGCAGGCATGCTTCTCGATAAAATGAGTAAAATATGCTCTGGAAATCATAATCAACCCCGCTCCATGGGGAAGCTCATGATGATAAGCGCTCATGGCGTGCTCCATGGAATGCTCGCTGGTACAGCCGCTTAAAGTCATGACCACGCCGGACAAAGTATTCGCAAAGGCAACATGCTCACGGGCCTCCAGATCAGCGCCATCCTTTACTGCCCGGGCAAGATATGCGCCAATGTTTTCAATAGCCGTCAATGCATACATATCGCTCATCAGATTAGCCGGAGCTGCAATGTAACACTCTACACTGTGAAAAAGGGCATCAAATCCCTGATAGGCCGTAAATTTCGGGGGCACCGTGGTCATCAATTCCGGATCCACAATGGCAATTTGAGGAAACAGAGAATCCGAACCGCCAAAACCGATTTTTTCATTTGTCTCATCATTGGAAATAACGCCGTACTGATCCACTTCGCTGCCGGTGCCTGCGGTTGTCGTTATGGCGATAATAGGCAGCGGATCATTTTTCAGAGCCTGACCCTTTCCGGTTCCTCCCATCACATAATCCCAGAGATCGCCTTCATTGGCCGCCATGGCAGCAATCGCCTTGGACGCATCCATCACACTGCCGCCGCCCAGCGCCACCAGAAAGTCACAACCGTTCTTTCTTGCGTATGCCGCCCCTTCCATCACGGTGGATTTCAATGGGTTCGCCATAATCTTGTCAAACAAAACCGTTTCCACTCCAGCTTGCTTCAGCTGTTCCTCCACTTTGCTCAGAGAACCGTTTGTTTTCGTAGATTTTCCATTGGAAATGACGATCATAGCCTTCTTTCCCGGCAATGCCTGGGCATGCAGATGGGAAAGCTGGCCCGCTCCAAATAAAATTCTTGTTGGTACGTACATCTGAAAACTCATAGCTGAATCCTCCCTTTCAATTTTACTTTGCCTCACTTCAGCCGTATTTCTGCTGACTGCCGATTTACGGCTTTATGACTGTTTTCAGCATCGGATCTGTCTCGGAAATCTGCCGCTCAAACGCATACTGCAGCTCATTCAACGACAGAATACCGGTAACGTATTTTCCGGCTCGATCATACCGCCTCAAATGCTATGTCGCCCCCAATTGGCAGCTTTCCGCATTTTTCTGCCTGTTCGGGATATTGGTACCGTTCACTTCCCGGTAAAGCTGTTCCTGACCGGACATACACATATCGCATTTACCACAGTACAGACTTGCCCAGAATACCACTCTGTCTCCAACTTTAAAATTGCTGTCCTTCCACATATGAATATCGCTGCCGCAGACACCGCAGGCGGATACTTTGATTTCAATGATGCCAGTTCTGTTTTTCAAAAAAATAAGTGCAGTGGGAATAGATTTTTCCAACTACACTTACATTATAGAAGTCAGCAACTTCTATGTCTAATACTCGCTTTTCATAAAATTCAATGCTTTTTAAGCATGGGTTTATAATTTAAACACCAAATCTTATGTTTCCCATTCATCCGGCTGCTCTGCATGCAGATTTACTTTCACATAATCAATAAACTTTCCCGCGGCTAACCGAATGGCTGGTTCCTCCTTCACGCAAAAACACTTGGCACCGTATTATTACCCCTTTTTTCTTCATTCGCATTTCTTTTCTGTTCCGGCTTCTTCCCTCCGTTTCTATTCTTTCGCCAGCCTTTTCTTTGTCTCTTCAACAGTTTCTCCATCTCTGGTCAGAAATTTATTGACAAATGAATCCGTCATTTCTTCGTTAATCATTTGCCGCTCTCTGACATCTTCCACAGAGAGGGCAGTTTCCATGGGATTCCTTCCAGAGACGCTCTGCCGCAACTGCCCACTTTTCTGCTGTCTCCACACATTTGTCCGAGAACTTCTTTGCACTTTCAAGATTCTGATAATCCGTACTTTTCGCATTGCTCTTCTCTACAATCTCTGTCATTCTGCCCGGATTGTCCAGAACCGGACAAGGACGAAGCATATTGCCGTTCCAGGACTGATTATCATGATATCCCATAAACAGCGGCGACTGATATGCCTCCAGCAGACTCTTTCTCCGTCATTCCAGAAGTCTACTGTAAAAATCGGTTTTGTCTGCCGGTACTCCCGGATCCTGCGATACATCATCTCACGCTGATTGGCCGTAGCCAGCAGAAGTACAACAGCAGGAAATACCAAAAGGCAGCTTTCTCTCTTTCAAAATATCTCATCAGGTTTTGCTTTTATCATTTTCATAGCCGTCCATGTTGTGTTTTAGAAAAATTAAAAAGATCCGTTTTTATTCTCTTCCCTCTCTTTACTGCAATACTGCATCCATTTTGAGGCCCACTCCGTCAGACGTGAAGAATATTTCGCCAGTTCTTTCTCCGAAATTTCTCCCGTCTCTTTCAGCATAACTCCTGTTTCCAGTATTTCCCGCTCCCCGGGCGGCAGATGCTTGCAAAGATCGGCTCTCTGTTTCCTGTAACCGCCCGTTCTGTAATAGTCAATGGCCTGAAGCGTAAATGCTGCAGATTTGTAAAGCTCTTTCAGGATAATCCCGCTTTTTTCATGAATCAGGTTATGGACACACATGTGATACACATTGCAGACTCCCATATGAATCGCCCTCAGTACATCCTGCTTCCGGATATGATGCAGCAGCGCGTCCAGAGATCCGCTAACCGGTACCGTATCATAATAGAACTGAAACAGATCGGAAGGTTCCCACGACATCAGCTCTTTTTTTCCTGACACAAATCCGCAGATCTTTTCCCTCTGCGGCAGATGATCCAAAAGCCTGCTGTATGACTGCAGGTCATCTGCTGATACATCATCCAGTATCAGAACCACATCAATATCACTTTGTTCGCCGGCCTCTTTTCTCCCGTAACTCCCCTGCAGTCCCATAAACCAGATTCGGCTGCCAAACTGTTTTTCCACTGCATTTTTATATTCTGTCAGCCAGGTATCAATATCTACCATAATTTATGTTCTCCATTTAACTACTTCATGATAAGACTTCCTTGGTCTTGCAGAAGGAACCTCGTCAGCATAGCCAACTGCCAGCGCAGCAATCAGCTCTCCTTTGGCTTCCAGCCACTTTTTCAATTCTTCATAAGCAAAATAGATATCACATATCCATAAGCTGCCCAATCCCAGCTGCACGGCTGTTAAAATCATATTCTCCATGGCAGCGCCAACAGACTGAGCGTTACAAATTTCATAGACTCTCTCTTCCGGAGTAAGTGATTGATACAGATCTTTTCCAAAGGGATTGGAAATGAAAATAATAACCGGGGCTTGCTTCATAATTTCAAGCGTATATTCCGCACCCCGGATAAATTTCCTGCTTTCAGGCAGCGCCGGAGATATCTTTTCTCTTTCAATTCCCTGCTTCATTACAGAAATCATATCTCTTTTGGACTCACCGGTTATGACATAAAAGCGCCAGGGCTGCCGGTTTTTTGAAGAAGGCGCCAGCATGCCCGCTTCAATAATTTCCCTCACCATCTCTTCCGAAACCGTTTTTCTTTTGTACTTGCGGATGCTTCTTCTCTTCTTTATGATCTCGTTGATTTTATCCATTTAAAATCTCCCTGATTTCCGGAATTGTCTTCTTCTGCTCTCTCAAAGCTTTGATATACCCAATGCGCTCTACCGTTTCTTCCCTGGGATACCTCCTTGTCAGATTGGCCTCCTCCTGTTTAAAGGGAAGGAAGCCCTCCTCCGTATAAAATTTCAGTGTGCTGTACCGTGCTCCGGTCAGCCGCACCAGTTCCCCGATGGTCACATATTCGGAAGACAGTATGGCTTCCATACTTCTCTGTCTGGACATTACACAGCCTCTCTTTCATTAAGTGGCTGCAACGACCAGCAGCAGAAACATCGCTTCCACACAGTCCGCCGCTCTTTGAATCTCCCGGTTCATCGGATTTTCCTTGATCTCCCTGAGCCGTTTTTTCAGATCTTTCTTTTCATAAGCCGAGAAATACCGGGTCAGATCTCCGCTTTTATTCAGGAGCGCTGTCAGAGCAACAATATCCTCTGAAAGTTCGCCATCCTCCAGTATTTCCGCACGAATACACTGAATGATCCCATCCACTGCTTTCTCATCCGGAAGATATACGTCTCTTCCTCCAAACAGCCCGCTTCTTTCTTTTTTTACACAACCGGCCTTTGCCAGAGAATCACCGATACATCCTATCAGTTCATTAATATTTTTATCCGTAAAAGTAATAGAAAAATTTTCGATCACCTTTTCAAATTTGACAGGCTGCTTTTTTTCAATAAACGCAAACACCGGGCGCAGATAGTCTTTATCCGCAGGAAGAGCCTTTTGAATCAGTACTTTTTTGTCTTTCAGCACGGCAATATCATCCAGAATAAGCTCCAGTACACCGGATGCGGCAATGCACATGATTTTTTCCAATTCAAAGGTGGAAACCTTCCCCTTCCGGTTCAATGTGCAGAGCAGATACTTCTGTGTAAGTGACAGATCTTTCATGACATGATACCTCCCCTTTACCAGTTATTACTTACTACTTATTACTTACGACATAAGATATCACAGAGACGGTCACCTGTCAATATGATTTAATCGTAATTCCCGCATTTTTACTCTTGATTATTTTCAGTCAGGAAAAAATCCATCGGCTGGAATCTGTCATAGAAAAACCGGATCATTGGATCCGGCTTTTTTTATCTGAAAATCTTATTCAATAAACATGGCGTCGCCAAAGGAAAAGAAACGATATCTCTCCTTCACCGCCTCTTCATAGGCATGCATAATGTTCTCTTTGCCTGCCAGCGCAGATACCAGCATCAGCAGCGTGGATTCCGGAAGATGGAAATTCGTAATCAGGCCGTCGATCACTTTAAAAGAATATCCCGGATAGATAAAAATATCCGTCCATCCGCTGCCGGCTTTTACCATACCCTTTTCATCCGCCGCTGACTCCAGTGTCCGGCAGCTGGTGGTTCCTACGGAAATAATCCGTTTTCCTGCCTTCTTCGTATCATTGATCAGTTTCGCCTGATCTTCTTCCACCACATAGAACTCCGAGTGCATATGGTGCTTCGTCACATCTTCCACCTTAACGGGACGAAAGGTGCCAAGACCCACATGAAGCGTCACATGGGCAATGGAAACGCCCATTTTCTTCACCTGCTCAAGCAGTTCCTCGGTAAAATGAAGACCCGCTGTCGGAGCCGCCGCCGATCCGTCATGTTTGGCGTAGATCGTCTGATAGCGGTTTTTATCCTGCAGCTTATGTGTGATATAGGGAGGCAGAGGCATTTCCCCCAGAGCATCCAGAATTTCCTCGAAAATTCCCTCATACTCAAAGCGGATCAGCCGGTTTCCTTCCTCCACAATATCAACCACTTCTCCCTTTAATATGCCGTCGCCAAAAATCAGCCTGGCACCGACTCTGGCCTTTTTCCCGGGCTTTACCAGTGTTTCCCATACGTCTTTGTCCCTGCGTTTCAGCAGCAGAATTTCGATATGGGCATCAGTGCCTTCTTTTCGTCCGAACAGACGAGCCGGGATTACCTTCGTATCATTAATCACCAAACAGTCACCCGGCCGCAGCCAGGTCAGAATATCTGTAAAATGCTGATGACAGATTTCTCCCGTTTTCCGATCCAGATGCATCAGCCTGGAATCGGAACGTTTCTCCAGGGGATCCTGGGCGATCAATTCCTGGGGCAGGTCATAGTAAAAATCCGAAGTTTTCAATCTTTTCCCTCCCCGTAATAATCACCCAAACTGCTCTTGTCATAAAAAATTTTATCCTCCGCCAGAATCTGAAAACCGCTCTTTTTCACTTCCACAATGCACACGCTGCAGTTGGGCGGCACATGGCCTCTCCAAAACTGTGCCGTGTGATCCTGGTAAAAATAATTCATCAGCGCCCGCAGTGTACATCCATGGGTAGAGATCAGCAGATTGATGTTCTCTTCCTCTCTCCCACTGATCCGCTCTATCAGAAAATCCGCCGCCCGGTCACATACCTCCTGGATGCGCTCTCCGCCCTCCGGCGGCACATAGCCGAAGGGATCGGAAAAGAAAGCCTGGAAAGAATCGGAAGGAATTTCATAATGATCCCTGTGACAGGACAATCCTTCCCAGATGCCGAAACCGATTTCTTCCAGACGTTTATCAATAACAATGGCGCCATCAGTCTCTTTTGTCACCAGTTTTGCCGTCTGCAATGCCCGTTTCAGGGGACTGGAATAAACCTCCTGAAAACGTACATCCGCCAGAGCCTCCCCCGTCAGCCGCGCCAGCGCTTCTCCTTTTTCATTCAGGGGAATATCTGACTTCCCCTGAAGCTTTGCCTGTGTATTCCACACGGTTTCTCCGTGTCTGATTATATATAACTTCATAATCACCTGTTACTGTCTTAATACAGCTCCCAAACCTTCCAGACCGTTCAGTATTTTCTTCATCGCAGCCGTTATATCCGCTTCCTCCAGGGTTCTGTCAGCCGCCCGGAAGGTAATGGTATAAGCTACGGATTTAAATCCTTCTTCGATCTGATCTCCTTCGTAAACATCAAACAACTGGTAGGATTCCAGAATTTTTCCCGCCCTCTGTTCTATGATTTTTTCAATCTCTCCTACCATGACTGTCTTTGGAACTACCATGCTGATATCCCTTGTCACCGCCGGATATCTGGCAATTCCGCAGTATTTTCTGTCATAAGTCGCAAACTCCAGAATATTAAGAATATCCAGAACCGCCACGTATACTCTTGTTTTCAGGCTGTAATTTTCAGCCACCTCCGGATGTATCTCTCCCAGATATCCAAGACAGGTACCCTCATAGACCACATCCGCCTGACGGCCCGGGTGAAGGAAAGGCTTTTTATCCGTCGGATCATACTGCACTTTCTTATGCATGCCGGCCTTTTCCAGAAATTCTTCCACCACGCCCTTCATATCGAAGAAGTCTCCTTCTCCGTACATACCAAGGGTAAACATCATTCGCTCTTCCGGAAGCTCCGTCAGCGGCAGCTGCTTAGGCAGATAAATATTACCCAGCTCATACAGCTTTACATTTTTGTTCCTGCGGTTATAGTTCGTCGCCAGAGAAGTAAGCATTCCATTAAGAGAGATGGTTCTCATAATGCTGAAGTCTTCTCCCAGCGGATTCAGAATGGTCACCGCCTGTCTCAGCGGATTGTCCTGAGGCAGAAGCAGCCTGTCAAAGACCTTGGGACTTTCAAAAGAATAACACATACCCTGGGAAAATCCGCAGAACTCCGCCACATCCCTGGCTGTCTCCTCAATCCGCATCTTAAAGGACTTCTTTCCTGTGGTAGCTTCTCCGCTGGGGAGTGTCATAGGAATATTGTCATATCCGTAGAAACGGGCTACTTCTTCCGCCAGATCTGCCGTACGGAAAATATCCTGCCGGAAGGTAGGCGCTATAATCTCATTGGTATTCTCATCGTATACCAATTCCACTCTGCCTAAATATTCCAGCATCTGCTCTCTGGAAATATCTGTTCCCAGCAGCGCATTGATTTTTTCCGGTTCAAAGGGAACCCGCACCGGCTCTTTTTTCTTTGTATATACATCCACGGTACCCCCGATAACTTCGCCGGCTCCCAGTTCTTCCATCAGCTGGCAGGCACGGTCGATAGCCGCTTTGGCATTGTTGGGATCCAGGCCCTTTTCGAATTTTCCGGAAGCGTCCGTCCGAAGACCTACCCTTTTGCTGGAAAGGCGGATATTGGTGCCATCGAAGCAGGCCGCTTCAAAAAGCACTGTCTTTACGGAATCGGTGATCATGGAGTTCTCGCCTCCCATGATACCGGCAATACCTACTGCTTTTTCCGCATCGCAGATCATCAGCACAGAATCATCCATAGTTCTTTCCTGACCATCCAGGGTAACGAATTTTTCATCTTTGGAGGCCCGTCTTACGATAATCTCATGACCGGCAATGGTATCCAGATCATAGGCATGCATGGGCTGTCCGTATTCTTCCATTACGTAATTGGTAATATCCACCAGATTATTGATCGGCCGGATACCGTTGGCCGCCAGGCATCTCTGCATCCATTTAGGCGACGGACCGATCTTAACATTTTTTACCACCCGGGCACAGTAACGGGGACAGAGGTCTTCATCCTTTACCGTCACTTTAATATAGTCATGGGCGTCTTCCCCATTTCCGGTTTCCTTTACCTGCGGAGGGCAGAATTTTTTCCGGAAAGTGGCCGCTGCTTCTCTGGCAATGCCGATAACTCCGTAGCAGTCCACCCGGTTGGAGGTAATCTCGTATTCGAAAATAACGTCATCCAGTCCCAGCGCGTGAACGGCGCTTTCTCCTACCACTGCGTCCTCCGGGAAAATGTAAATGCCGTATTCCGGCGCTTCCGGATACATTTCTTTCGTGCTTCCCAGTTCCTCAATGGAGCACATCATACCGCAGGACTCTACGCCCCTTAATTTTCCTTTTTTGATTTTGATACCGCCCGGCGTCATCTTGCCGTCATGGCCTCCGGCCACACGTCCTCCGTCCAGCACTACAGGGACTTTATCTCCCTCTTTTACATTGGGGGCTCCTGTTACAATCTGAACAGTCTCATTTCCCACATTGACTTGGCATACGATCAGCTTGTCCGCATCGGGATGGGCTTCGATTTTCTCAATCTGGCCGATGACAATCTTATCCAGATCTGCATCCAGCTTTTCGTATCCTTCTACCTTCGTACCTGACAGCGTCATGGCATCCGTATATTCCTGTGCCGTAACATCCAGATCCGGTACGTACTGTTTTATCCATGATAATGATGTATTCATCACTTTTCCTCCTATATCTGTCAGAACTGTTTTAAGAAACGGTAATCGTTTTCATAAAGCAGGCGCATATCATCAATTTCATATTTCAGCAGCGCAATACGCTCCAGACCCACACCGAAAGCAAAACCGGTATATACCTCCGGATCAATGCCGCACATCTCAAATACATGGGGATGCACCATACCGCAGCCCAGAATCTCAATCCATCCGGAACCCTTACAGAAACGGCAGCCTTTTCCGCCGCATTTGAAACAGGAAACGTCCACCTCGGCGCTGGGTTCCGTAAAGGGGAAATGATGGGGACGGAACTTCGTCCTGGTCTCCGGTCCGAACAATTCTTTGGCAAACTGCTCCAGAGTTCCCTTCAGATCCGCAAAGGTAATGTTCTTGTCCACCACCAGTCCCTCAATCTGATGGAAAGAGGGAGAATGGGTAGCGTCCACTTCATCAGAACGGAATACTCTCCCCGGTGAAATCATGCGGATAGGCAGTTTTCCCTGCTCCATCACCCTGGCCTGTACCGGTGAAGTCTGAGTACGAAGCACAATGTCTTTGTTGATATAAAAGGTATCCTGTTCATCCTTTGCCGGGTGGTTGGCAGGAATATTCAGTTTTTCAAAATTGTAAAGATCGTACTCAATTTCCGGACCTTCCACCACTTCATAACCCATACCGATAAATATCCGTTCCATCTCTTCCAGTGCAATGGTATTGGGATGACGATGGCCGACTCTGGCTCTTTTTGCCGGCAGTGTAACGTCAATGACTTCTTCCGCCATCTGCCGTTCACGAATCGTCTTTTCCAGACGTTCTTTCGTCTCATCCAGATAATTTTCAATGGTTTCCCTTACCTCATTTACCATCTGTCCGACTCTGGGACGCTCTTCTGCGGCAACATCTTTCATTCCTTTCAGTACAGAAGTCAGTTTTCCTTTCTTCCCAAGGAAGCTGACACGGACATCATTTAATTTGTCCAGCGCATCGGATTCCCGGATGCTTTGCATCGCCTCATCCAGTATCGACTGCAGTTTGTCTTTCATGTTCTCATTCATGACACTTTCTCCTTTTTTTGTTTCCTGTGGAGGATGATATTTTTATTTAACGGGGAACAGATTTTCCTGTTGAATAAAAAAAAGCTCCGTCTCCCAAAAGGGACGAAGCAAAAATCCGTGGTACCACCCTGATTCCCGCAGGTCAACCGCGGGCACTCTTATAAGCTTAACGCGCTTTTCACGGCATTCCCTACTCCAGAATTCAGGAATGCGGCTTGGGTGGGAATCTCAACATATGCCTGAACTCGGAAAAGCTTTCAGCCGGTGACTTCTCCTCTCTGACAGAAAGCATATATCTACTAACACCTTCACAGCCTGTGTACATATCACAATCATTTTATCCACAAAAGAATCTTCTGTCAAGAAAAATTTATTTTTTCTCCGTTTCTTCCTCTCCCTCATCATTTTCCTGTCCGGAAATAGAACGCACCTCCATTCGGAGATGATCCATGGCCGTCTGCTGCAGCATACGGAATTTATCTTCAAAATAGGCGTTCACTTCCGCGCCCAGCAGAAAAATAAACATACAGAAGTACATCCACAGCATAATCATAATAAGGGTGGTCAGACTGCCGTACATGTTTGTCACTTTAAAGTATTCCAGGTAAATGGAAAAGAACAGAGAAAACACAGACCAGGCCACAGCGGAAATCACCGCTCCCGGCAACTGACTTTTCATACTTGCTTTCCGGTTGGGAAGGAATTTGTACATCATCAGAAAAACACAGGAAAGCACCACCAGGGACAGCACAGTCCTCATCTGCAATATGCTCCTAGTCACATTACTGATAAAAGGCACATGTTCAACCAGAGCATGCTGTATACTGTTGCCAAAAACCAGAAGGATCAATGTGGCAATAATAATCAGAATAAAAATCAGCGTGTATACGGCAGACCGTATTCTGGCTGCAAAATAATTTCTCGTTTCATATACCTGATACACGGAATTCAGACCGTTTGTCAGCCCCTGCAGTCCCTTTCCTGCAGTCCATAAAGTGATAATAGCCGTCAAAGGCACCACCGCCAGACTTTTAGAGTATACTTCCAGAATAATCTGTTTTACGAAGCTCTGAAATTCTTCCGGAACAACCCGCACAACGGCTTCCAGCACCATGTTCTGGGTCAGGGGAGTATACCGCACAGAAGTCATCAGAAGAAGAATAAAAGGTATAAAGGAAAGCAAAATAAAATATGCGCTCTGGGCTGCATAGGCACTGATGTGATCTCTGTTAGAGCGGTCAATAAATCCATTTACAATTTTCAAAAAATTCTTCATATTCTCATATCCATTCTTCACAACAGCAGATCCCGGATCATGGATATTCTCTGCTATGAAAAGAGAGTCATCTGTTCAATGACTCTCTCTTTGTCTTTTGTGGGCCCGGGATGCCGTTCCTATTTTTTGAGTCCTAGCACTCAGCTAGGTGGGTGTCCGCAATCCGACTTCTGCCTTCCACAACGTGAGGCCTGACATCCGCCGGACGATGTAAGACTCCCTTTTTTAAATTGTAGGTTCAAAATTAATAGGGCTTCGAACATTCCAGGTTACCACAAACCTTTTCTTTAATTTTGATTATACATTATTTTATGTCGTTTTACAAGAACCATACATAGATTTTTCATTAAGCAAAAATTGGTTACGCGATCCCGTTCAGTTCCTGATACAGATTTTTGGCATAACTGTCAGTCATGCCGCTTAAAAAATCCGTTACCAGCAACAGTCTTAAGTACAGCTTTTCCTGCCTGGATTTTCCCCTGGCATAAATATGGTAGGTCTGCACGTAATTTTCGGAAATCAGAGAAATCATCTTCTGCTCCATCATATCCGTCATATCTTCCGTATCGTAATGAACCGCTGCCGGAACCAGCCGGTCAAGAAGGAAATCAAGGATAGTTGCCGCTGCCACCTCCAGCTTCAGAATCGGTCTGGAAGTGAAGGCATAGCGATAAGCGATATCTCCCAGCGCATCCGCTGCCCATTTTCCTTCCGTTTCATAAAAAATATCATGCCGGAAGCTTCCCTCCATGATTTCACTGTAATGGCTGGTAAAACCCTTCGTCGCTGCAAAAATCAGCGCGCTCTGAAGTCTTACCACCCAGTTCTGCACCGCATACAGCTGAGGATCCTTAACTTTTCGCTGCAGACCGTTTTCATACTGATGCTCCAGCATCCGCACCATATCGAAAGCGGAATCCTCTCCCTTTTCCGCCTGAATATCCTTAATCTCCTGGTACAACTCTTTGTAAGTAATACATCCCTTTTTAAAAGCGTCCTCTATATCCGCTGTGCGATAGGCAATATCGTCCGCCGCCTCCAGAATATAAGTCAGAGGATGACGGACATGCAGCGCCGTCGTCTCTTTTGCAATATCCTCATACAAGGACTGCTCCGCATAAAAATATCCCATCTTTTTATCTTTGATGTCACCGCTCGCTCCGTTAATTTCCGTAGAACTGACCGGATATTTGACTATGGTATTTAAAAGAGCGTACGTCAGATTCATGCCGTGCTCATTTACCAGAAAATGAAGTCTGCTCACCAGCCGGAGCGCTTGGGCATTTCCCTCAAAATGATACAGGTCATTTAACATCTGACGGGACAGAATCTTAGGAACCGGCACACCGCCGCAGGTTACTTTTCCCAGATTCTTTTTAAACCAGTCTCGAATGGCTTCCTCTCCAAAATGACCAAAAGGCGGATTACCTATATCGTGAATCAGTCCGGCACACTGAAGGATATCACAGATATCCCCCTGGGTCTGAAGAGTAAAATCTTCCTCTCTTTCATTCTGCAGAATGTACTGAGCGATATTCTGTCCCAAAGATTTTGCAAAGGAAGAAACTTCCAGGGAATGTGTCAGACGAGTTCTGATAAAATCGCTTTTGTCCAATGGAAAAACCTGGGTCTTATCCTGCAGCCTTCTGAAAGACGCGCTGCCGATAATCCGGTGATAATCCTTGGCAAATTCACTGCGCAGGTCTGAAGAAACCCTCTTGCCGCTTCCGTATCGTCCCTCTCTTTCCGGGGATAACAAATCTTTCCACTTCATTCAGCTGATCCCCAGAATTTTTTCCACAATATCCCTCATCTCATCCTTTTCCACAACGGTATCGTGCAGAACAGGCGCCGTGCGAATCTCTTCGATAGCCTTCGGCACTTTCACCTTTGCAATGGACGACAATTCATCCACCAGCTGGAAGTCCGTCATGGAATCGTAAGAAGGATCAATAGCTTTCATCACGCTTCTCGTAAATTTGAAAGGACTGGCTGTGGACGCGATTACCGTCTTTCTGCCATTATCCTTCTCTTTTCTGTATTTCCTGTATACATCCGCTGCCACAGCTGTATGGGTATCAATCACATAACCGGATTTTCTGTAAATATCCGCAATGGTTTCGGCTGTCTCCTCCTCACTGGCATAATTTCCGTAAAAGTCCGAAAGCTTCTCTCTCATAGCTTCCGTAATCTCATATTTCCCGCTTGAAGCCAGCTCCTCCATAAACGCTCTGTTTTTTCCGGCGTCGTCCCCGGTAAGATGGTAAATCAGTCGCTCCAGATTGCTTGAAATCAGAATATCCATGGACGGTGAAGAGGTCAGGATAAATTCCCTGTTTCTGTCATAAGTTCCCGTGGCAAAAAAATCATACAGCACTTTATTCTCGTTGGAAGCGCAGATCAATGTTTCAATGGGCAGTCCCATCTGCTTGGCATAATATGCCGCCAGAATATTTCCAAAGTTTCCTGTGGGAACCACTACATTGATCTTTTCTCCCCGGCCGACCACGCCTTTTCCATATAATCTGGCATAGGCATATACGTAATAAACCACCTGAGGCACCAGACGGCCGATATTAATGGAGTTTGCCGATGAAAACTGACAGCCGGCTCTGTCAAGTTTTTCTTCCAGTTCTGTATCATTGAACATTTTTTTCACGCCGGTCTGGGCATCGTCAAAATTACCTTTAATGGCAATGACAGCCGTATTGTCCCCCTTCTGAGTAACCATCTGCTTTTCCTGGATGGGACTTACGCCGTCCTTGGGATAGAAAACGATGATTCTGGTTCCCGGTACATCGGCAAATCCGGCCAGCGCCGCCTTTCCCGTATCTCCGGAAGTGGCTGTCAGAATCACAATATCATTATGCACCTGATTTTTTCTGGCCGCAGTGGTCATAAGATGCGGCAGAATTGACAGCGCCATATCCTTGAACGCAATGGTCGCTCCGTGAAACAGTTCCAGAAAATACGCGCCGTCCGCCTCATGGATGGGGGCGATTTCACTGGTATCAAATTTTTCATCATATGCTTTCGCGATACAGTTTTTCAATTCCTCTTCTGTAAAATCCGTCAGAAAACGGCTCATCACTTCATAGGCAGTCTCCTGATATGACATCTGAGCCAGTACATCCATATCCACATCGAGGGACGGAACCTGCTCCGGCACAAACAGACCGCCGTCATCAGCCAGGCCTTTTAAAATCGCCTGAGAGGCAGTTACCCTGTCCCCGTTTCCTCTCGTACTTCTATAAAAAATATCCATCTGTGCAAACCTCTTTCTTTTTTATCCTGCTGATACTATATCATAAAATGGAAGCTCTGGAAAGACATTTTAAACGGCAAAGGCTGTTCCAGTATCCGGCATCTGCATCTGCTCTTCCGGATTCTGCAACAGCCTCTGAATTTTCAATACGTGTAAAAACTGTGGACACCGTGCTGAAACAGAAATTTCAGGTTAGTGTCAAACCATCTGACATTTTTATCCTCAGAGTATTCCCGTTCCAGGAAAAACAGCGCTCCCTGGGAATAATCTTCTCCGTCAATCGCACGGTTAACTGCCTCCCGGGTCGTATCTGAGATCGTTACCGTGTTGATTCTCCCGTCTACCGTTGGTGAAAACTGTGCGCTTCCTCCCGTCTGTTCCCACACAACTTCTGTCACTGTATCCGGAAACTGATCATTGTTCACCCGGTTAAAAATCACATTCGCCACCAGAATTCTGCCCTTAATATCCTCTCCGCCGGCCTCCGCTTCCACGATCGCCAGCAGCGTTTCATAGTCTTTGTCAGAAATCTTTGTTTTTTCCACCAGCTCCCATGCCTGGTCAACGATGGTATTTACGGATTCTTCCACCAGATCTCCGGCATCAAACTGGGATACTTCCTCCCGTTTTGCCGTCCGCTGTCCCACCAGAACATCTTCCACATTCGTTCCAATGGGATGGTACTCGCCATTAGACGCCTTCGCAGCCTCCACGCCCTCAATAATTCCCATAAATCCTGCGGGAAGTTCGGGTAGTTCCGGGCCGGAAGGCTCCCCGGACTGAGGATCTTCCTCCTGATCCGATGCATCTTCCGCCGCCTGGGCGCTTTCTGTTTCCCTGACCTGTTCTTCTCTGGAAGCTTTTACCACACCTGCGGTCAGTCCTACAACCGCCGCGGTAACTATGGTACCCGATATGACAGCCATTTTTTTTAAACTGTGTTTTTCTTTTGCCTGTTGCAGCAATGCTCTTGCCATACACAGCAGTCTTCTAATGCTCTCCATACGTTTTCCCTTTGTTTCCAAATTTCACCTGGCAACTAAGAAAAGTATAGATAGTCATTCGGTCAAAGTCAATAGAAAAACATCATTTTTGGCTTATTTCACTAATTCTTCTCCACTTTTTCATAAAAAATGCCAATTTTTAATAGCGCTTTCACCACTTTTCGACCAAAATCGGTAAATTAACGATTGTTGATTGCGGTCACAAGAGCATCGATGGACGCCCGGATAATATCAGGATCCACAGCTGCTCCCCATGCCATCTTGCCCTCAGGAGTCATGATTCCCACATAAGCGATAGCTCTGGAACTGGAACTTTTCTCCAACGCATGCTCCTGATACGTTACCAGCTGATAATCCAGTCCGTACGCTTTTTTCAGCGCATTGCTGACCGCGTCCAGACGACCGTTTCCGGTAGCCTCGGTGGTGATTTTCTCGCCATGGAATGTGGAGGTAACCTGAGTGGTAATGCCATCCTTCTGCTGGAAATGAACTTCTACAATATTGTAAGGTTCCACTACATTCTCGAACTTTTTCTTGAAGAGTTCGAAAATCTCATCGGGATGGAGTTCCTTGTGGGTGTGGTCGGAAACCTCCTTGGCCGCATAACCCATGGCTTCGCGCATTTTAGCCGGCAGACATAATCCGAATTTCGTCTCCAGGATATAACCTACGCCGCCTTTTCCTGACTGGCTGTTGATCCTGATCACGTCAGCATCGTAATTTCTTCCCACGTCTGTCGGATCAATGGGCAGATAGGGCACCGTCCACTGTCCCGGTGTTTTTTCATCGATCCATTTCATGCCTTTGGCAATGGCATCCTGATGGGAACCGGAAAATGCAGCGAATACCAGAGATCCGCTGTATGGGCTTCTGGCGTCAATCTCCATTCCCGTATATTCATGGTATTTCTCGCAGATTTCCGGCATATTGTCGAACTTAAGCTCAGGATCCACTCCCTGGGAATACATATTCATAGCGAGAGTAACGATATCCACATTTCCTGTCCGCTCGCCGTTTCCGAAAAGCGTTCCCTCAATCCGGTCAGCACCTGCAAGAACACCCATTTCCGCATCAGCCACACCGCAGCCTCTGTCATTATGAGGATGAAGTGACAGAACCACGTTTTCGCGGTATTTCATATGTTTACTCATGTATTCGATCTGACATGCGTAAACATGGGGCATGGAATGCTCCACCGTCACCGGAAGATTGATGATCGCTTTTTTGTCCGGCGTCGGTTTCCACACATCCAGAACCGCGTTGACCACCTCAAGAGCATACTCCGGTTCTGTTCCGGTAAAACTCTCAGGGCTATATTCGAAAAGGAAATTTCCATCTGTTTCATCCGCCAGCTTTTTCAGAAGTTCTGCTCCGTCCACGGCGATCTTCAGAATCTCCTCTTTGGATTTTCTGAATACCTGTTCTCTCTGGGCCAGAGATGTAGAATTATAAACATGCACTACAGCCTTTTTGGCGCCTTTTAAGGCATCAAAGGTCTTCCGGATAATATGCTCTCTGGCCTGGGTCAGTACCTGGATCGTCACATCGTCCGGGATCAGATCCTGTTCTATCAATGTTCTCAGGAATATATATTCCGTATCGGAAGCTGCGGGAAATCCCACTTCAATTTCTTTAAAACCGATATCAACCAAAAGCTTAAAAAAGGCAACTTTCTGATCCAGACTCATGGGAATTACCAACGCCTGATTTCCATCCCGCAGATCCACGCTGCACCAGACGGGCGCTTTATCAATGTACTCTTTTTTCACCCAGTCGTAGCAGTCTTCCGGCGGCATAAAATACTGTCTTTTGTACTTTTTGTAGTTCATCATGAATTTTCCCTCCTGAATTTTCAAATATGCCTGTTCCGCCGGCGATCATCCGGCTTTCACAGTAAAAAAATAAGCCCTTCGTTCTTCTGCTGCTGTCAGCAAGAGACGAAAGACTGTAAGTCTACGCGGTACCACTCTTTTTTATGAACTATACATTCATACACTCAACGGATACGGATAAAAATCGATATCCTCCCAGGATAACGGCCGGGGCGCCGTCTGCGTCTACTCTCACAGAGATTTCGGGCAGCCGCTCAGAGGTGAGTTCCATCAGTTTTCTCTGCTGCTTCGCATCACCCAGCAGCTTTCTGGATTCAAAAAAAGATGTACTATTCCTCGTCTTCGCATTTGTACATATGCTTGCTGTTACTTTACCATCAAATCCCCGTCTTTGTCAACCCTTTTTTCACTACGGTCAAACGAAACGGGCGCGGCAGCGCCGCACCCGATGAACAGTTTTTATAACTGAGGACCAGCTGAAACAAGAGCTTTTCCTGCTTCATTGCCCTGATATTTCACAAAGTTTTTGATAAATCTTTCAGCAAGATCTTTTGCTTTTGCATCCCATTCAGATGCATCTGCATAGGTATTGCGAGGATCAAGAATGTTAGTATCCACACCCGGAAGCTCTGTGGGAACCTCAAATCCGAAGATCGGAATTTTCTTGGTAGGAACCTTCAGAACATCGCCGTTTAAGATCGCATCGATGATACCACGGGTATCTTTGATGGAAATTCTCTTTCCTGTTCCGTTCCATCCGGTGTTAACCAGGTATGCTTTCGCACCGCTTGCCTGCATTCTCTTAACCAGCTCTTCCGCATATTTTGTCGGATGCAGTTCCAGGAATGCCTGGCCGAAGCATGCTGAGAATGTAGGTGTGGGCTCTGTAATGCCGCGCTCCGTACCTGCCAGTTTCGCTGTGAAACCAGAAAGGAAGTAATACTGTGTCTGCTCCGGTGTCAGAATAGATACCGGCGGAAGTACGCCGAAAGCATCTGCTGACAGGAAGATAACTTCCTTTGCTGCCGGTGCTGCTGAAACAGGACGTACAATATTCTTGATGTGGTCAATCGGATAAGATACACGTGTATTCTCTGTTACACTCTTATCGTTAAAATCAATCTTTCCGTCTGCATCCAGAGTTACGTTCTCCAGAAGTGCATTCCGTTTAATCGCATTATAAATATCAGGCTCAGAATCTTTGTCCAGGTTGATAACTTTGGCGTAGCATCCGCCTTCAAAGTTGAAGATTCCGTCATCGTCCCAGCCGTGCTCATCATCCCCGATCAGCAGTCTCTTCGGATCTGTTGACAGAGTTGTCTTTCCTGTTCCGGAGAGGCCGAAGAAAATAGCTGTGTTCTCGCCGTTCATATCTGTATTTGCGGAACAGTGCATGGAAGCGATTCCTTTCAGCGGCAGATAGTAGTTCATCATGGAGAACATACCTTTTTTCATTTCTCCGCCGTACCATGTGTTCAGGATCACCTGCTCACGGCTTGTAATATTAAATACAACGGCTGTCTCAGAATTCAGGCCCAGTTCTTTGTAATTTTCAACCTTTGCCTTGGAAGCATTGTAGCATACGAAATCCGGCTCAAAGTTCTCAAGCTCTTCTTCTGAAGGCTGGATAAACATGTTTTTAATAAAATGAGCCTGCCATGCAACTTCTACGATAAAACGGACTGCCATACGTGTGTCGGCGTTTGCGCCGCAGAAAGCATCTACAACAAACAGTCTCTTGTTGGAAAGCTCTTTCAGAGCGATATCCTTAACTGCTTTCCAGGTTTCCTCAGATGCGGGATGGTTGTCGTTCTTGTACTCATCAGAAGTCCACCATACCGTATCTTTGGAGTTCTCATCCATAACGATGAATTTATCTTTCGGTGAACGTCCAGTATAAATACCGGTCATTACGTTTACAGCACCCAGTTCACTTACCTGTCCTTTTTCAAAACCTTCCAGTTCCGGTCTGGTTTCTTCCTCAAACAGTACCTCATATGACGGGTTATGCACGATTTCTGTTGTTCCGGTAATTCCATACTTGCTTAAATCAATTTTCGCCATAATAAAATAACCTCCTAAACTAATTAACACGTGTCACTAAATAGATATTATACATGAAAAAAAGAAAAAGTCATCAAAAATTTTCAAAAAAATAATATTTTTTATTGCAGACCCGCAAAATCCCGGAGAAAACCCACTAATTTGTTTCCAAAATACAGCAAATAAAAAATGCTTCCGATAACGTATATCATCTGCCTTCCCTTCTATATTTTTAAAAAAATAAGGATTTTCAGCACTTATTGATGCTAAAAATCCTTATTTCTGAAGAAAAAAAATCGGGGCAACAGGATTTGAACCTGCGACCTCACGGCCCCCAGCCGTGCGCGCTACCAAGCTACGCCATACCCCGTTTTCGGAACGATTTTGATTATATCAGATAGGAAAGCATTTGTAAAGTTTTTTTTAACCAATACGCCGAAATAAGTAAGAGGGCTGTATTTTCAGCCCTCTTCTACTATCCCGGAAATACCATTCTACGTAATTTTTTCTTTCAGCATTGCGACATCACGTTTCAAAATCTGTACATCCTCTGCCAAATAATTAACCTTCACTTCATAGGCCAGATTATTGTCAGCAGCGGGAATCGCTTCATTCAGCTTTCTGGTTATATTAATATAAGTTTCCGCTATAAACTGAATATTCTTCTGCATACTGTCCATGCGCGTTTTCATACCATTGATATCGCCGCGCATATCCCTTATTTCAGATAATAACAAATCCATTTTTTCACTGTCGGTCATGCAAGCATCCCTCCCTGTCCGAGTACAGATAGTATACCATATAAAAGCAGCAAAGTCACCTCTTCTGATGTGCATTCATGGTATCATAATATATGCAGAATTGCAATATAAAATTTTATATTTGCACATATATTTTGCTTTTTTGTCCCGCGGTACAGGCAGAAAAAAACCCGTACAGAACTTTTTCCTGTACGGGAGCAATGCTTTTTATTCTTCGAATATCTTATTATAAATAGGAAAGCAGTCAAATGTAGCAAAGTAATCTCTGGGGGTTTCCGCCCTTCTGATCATCTGAAAGCTTCCGTCTTCTTTCAGCAGAACTTCCGCCGATTTCAGTTTTCCATTGTAATTATACCCCATGGCAAATCCATGAGCCCCTGTGTCATGGATCACCAGCAGATCTCCCACATCAATTTTCGGAAGCATGCGGTCAATGGCAAATTTATCATTATTTTCACAGAGGGATCCGGTTACATCATACATATGGTCACAAGGCTCGTCTTCCTTCCCCATAACTGTGATATGGTGATAAGCTCCATACATGGCCGGACGCATCAGATTAACCGCGCAGGCGTCACAGCCGATATACTCCTTATGCGTATGCTTTTCATGAATTACTTCTGTTACGAGACAGCCGTAAGGGCCTGTCATAAAGCGTCCCAGCTCCGTATAAATGGCTACATCACCCATTCCCGCAGGTACAAGCACATCCTCATAAACCTGACGCACGCCCTCTCCGATCACGCGGATATCATTGGGCTCCTGATCCGGGCGATAGGGGATACCGATACCTCCGGACAGATTAATGAATTTAATATCAGCGCCTGTCTCTTTTTCCAGCTTCACTGCCACCTCAAACAGTACTTTTGCCAGCATGGGGTAATAGTCGTTGGTCACCGTATTGCTGGCCAGGAACGCATGGATGCCAAATTCTTCCACGCCTTTTTCTTTTAGGATCCGGAAAGCTTCAAAAATCTGTTCCGTCGTCATGCCATACTTTGCGTCACCCGGGTTATCCATAATATCGTTGCTGATCTTAAACAGCCCGCCCGGATTGTACCGGCAGCTGATTCTCTTGGGAATAAAACCAAGAGTCTCCTCCAGAAAATCGATATGCGTGATATCATCCAGATTAATGGTAGCTCCTATTTCCTGAGCGTAACGATACTCATCCGCCGGCGTATCATTGGAAGAAAACATGATATCTTCATTTCGGCAGCCGATCGCTTTGGCCAGCATAAGCTCCGTTTTCGAGGAACAGTCGCAGCCGCAGCCGTATTCCTGCAGAATCTGAATCAGAAAAGGATTGGGGCAGGCTTTTACCGCATAGTACTCCCGATACCCTTTATTCCAGGCGAATGCCTCTTTTAAAGCCTTTGCGTTTTCCCGGATGCCTTTCTCATCATAGAGATGAAAAGGGGTAGGAATAGTCTTTTTAATTTCCTCCAGCTTTTCCTTCGTTACAAAAGGTTTCTTTGTCATTTTTTATTGTCCTCCTCATTGGTGATCTTTTTCATCTAATCGCACTGAACGATATGAAGCATATTGGTCACAGCGCCTTCGCCGGATACGATGTTTGTGGCAGGATCTCCCGCTGTAAACACCACCATATCCCCGTTTGCTATATATTTTTCCCGTTTTACCACATACATTGCATGGGAAATGATATTTTCCGTGGAATCTTCCTCATATCCGCCAAGCGGAGTGACTCCCCAGTAAATCTGCATCTTCCGCTGGGCCCAGGCGTTGGGTGTCACGGCATAGATAGGCACTTTGGGCCGGAAATTGGAAATCAGTCTCGCTGTCTGACCGGAAACCGTCGGCGTGATAATGCATTTGGCGTGAAGAAAAATACTCGCCTGCACGGCCGAGATACCAACCGTACTGGAAACATTGCTGTTGCCCCGCAGCGCCCGATAATCCAGAAAGCGCTCATAATTCAGGTATGGTTCTGAGGAATTCGCAATCTCAACCATCATATGCAGCGCTTCCACCGGATATTTGCCCACGGCCGTCTCTCCGGAGAGCATGACCGCGTCTGTTCCGTCATAAATGGCATTGGCCACATCCGTCACTTCCGCCCTGGTAGGTCTGGGATTACGTATCATAGAATCCAGCATCTGCGTAGCCGTAATCACCGGTTTGTAACGGAGATTGCATTTGCGGATGATTTCTTTCTGAATGTGCGGAACTTCCCAAGCCGGAATCTCTACTCCCAGGTCTCCTCTGGCAACCATAATTCCGTCCGCCTGCTGAATGATGCGGTCAATGTTATCCACACCTTCTTTGCTTTCAATCTTTGCGATAATATCTATATGATCTCCCCCGTTGCATTTCAGCAGATGGCGGATCTCTTTTATGGCGTCGGCATTTCTTACGAAGGATGCGGCAATGAAATC
This sequence comes from Ruminococcus sp., assembly GCA_050944415.1. Classification (GTDB taxonomy): domain Bacteria; phylum Bacillota; class Clostridia; order Lachnospirales; family Lachnospiraceae; genus Ruminococcus_G. The sequence continues at coordinate 9,374 of JBMNRA010000009.1, read as the reverse complement.
GACGCCCTGTTCAATTCCAAACAGAATGTCACTGATATCCTGTTCCGTAATGTTGGGCAGTCCGATACTGGTATCCGGAATATTGATTCCTTTCTGCTGCCCCAGCTCTCCGCCGTTTATCACGACACAGGTAATGTCCGTATCATTTTTGGAAACCACTTTCAGTTCAATCAGCCCGTCATCAATCAGGATTCTTCCTCCGATCTTCACATCTTTCGGAAGACCCTCGTAAGTCTGGCTGCAGCGGGCCGCATTGCCCACAATCTTTTCTGTGGTCAGCACAAAGGTCTCATTTTCCTTCAGCATCACCTTCTGCCCGTTTTCCAGAAGCCCCGTTCTGATCTCAGGGCCCTTGGTATCCAGAAGAATAGCAATCGGCTTTTTCAGCTTGGAACGCATTTCCTTCAGAAGATCCATTCTTTTTTTCTGTTCCTCATGGGTTCCATGGGAAAAATTAAAACGCGCGATATCCATGCCTGCTTCAATCAGCTGCTGCATAATCTTTGGATTATCAGTATTGGGACCCATTGTACAGACAATTTTTGTTTTCTTCATATACCACTAACTCCTTCTTCTCTCAATTCTCACTGCACATGTTTATGCGTAAACAGATGATCCTGACAATATTCATAATTTCCTTTACATTTTGAGCAGAAACGGAATTCCAGATCATCCCCGTCCAGCTCCGTACGGCCGCACACGGCACACTTATGTTTGGTTACCTTATTGGAACGGCTGTTGTTAACCGCTCTTATATAGGTTCTCTTTCTTTTCACCTGACCGGGACTGATCCGGGACATATTTCTGGACGCCAGGAAGAAAATAATAAAATTCATCAGACTGCAGATAATGGAAACTCTCGTTACCCAGCCGCTCTGTACCATCTGCCAGACCAGATACACCACATCCACCAGCGCCAGCCATTTGATTTTCAGCGGAATAATGAAATAAAGCAGTACCTGCATATTGGGATATTCCGCCGCAAAACCCAGAAAAATGGACATAGAAATAAAATAGGTGCTGAACGCTCCTCCTTCCATAAGAAGAATTCCGCTCGAACCCGTAAGTCTTAAGATAATATAAAGCAGGAAAGCGCCTATTATACTCAGGATAATACCGCCGAAAATATACAGATTATACCGAAATGCTCCCCAGGTTCTTTCCAGCGTTGAACCGATGGAGTAATAGAAAAACAGCATAATAACCGTAAAAATATCCAGAGACCCGGGCGGAATCAAAAGCCAGCTGACGATTCGCCAGACCTGTCCTCTCAGGATCAGCGCAGGTTCCAGATAACAATAGATCAATACATTAGGCGCCAGAAATGTCAGAAGATACCCTACCACATACGTAATAATAATATACATGGTCAGGTTCTGAATGGCATATCTGCCGAACTTCCGTTCCAATTTGTTTATCAGCCTCATAGAGCCTCCTTTATTATTCCTGAAAATTCAGATTCATTATACGATGTGTCCGCCCCATTTGTCAATTACTTGACTGACCTGCGGCTTCATGGTAAGGTGGAAACCAGAAAGGAGATTTATTATGGCAGGATCATCATTTGGAACTCTTTTTACTGTTACCACCTGGGGCGAATCCCACGGCAAAGGACTGGGCGTGGTAGTGGACGGCTGTCCGGCCGGACTGGCCTTGTCCGAAGAAGATATTCAAAAGTTTCTGGACCGCAGGAAACCGGGACAGAACCGCTATACCACAGCCCGCAGGGAAAGCGATGCGGTGGAAATACTTTCTGGAGTCTATGAAGGCCGGACAACGGGAACCCCTATTTCCCTGATCGTAAAAAACACCGACCAGCGTTCCCGGGATTACGGCGATATCGCCAGTTACTACCGCCCGGGCCACGCAGACTATACTTTCGATCAGAAATACGGTTTCCGGGATTACCGGGGCGGAGGACGCTCCTCCGGCAGGGAAACCATCGGCCGGGTGGCAGCCGGCGCCATTGCCGCGAAAATCCTCAGGGAACTGGGCATTTCTCTCTGTACCTATACAAAAGCCATCGGCCCTGTCAGCGGTGAAACCTTTGACTCCTCAGTCATCCCTCAGGATCCTCTCTATATGGCCGATACTGCGGCGTCTGAAAGAGCACAGGCATACCTGAAAGAATGCATGGCAAACCGCGATTCCGCCGGCGGTGTTATTGAATGTATCGTGAAAGGACTTCCCGCCGGAATCGGCAGCCCGGTTTTTGACAAGCTGGACGCCCTTCTCGGCCGGGCCATTTTTTCCATCGGCGCTGTGAAAGCAGTAGAAATCGGCGATGGAACGGCTGCGGCAAAAGCCAACGGCTCTTCCAATAACGACAGCTTTTACTGCGACGCCGAAGGGAAGGTGCGAAAATCCACCAATCACGCCGGCGGGATTCTGGGAGGAATCAGCGATGGAAGCGATCTTATTCTGCGGGCGTACATAAAGCCTACGCCTTCCATTGCTTCCCCGCAAAACACAGTCAGCAAAGCCGGAGAAAACATTCAGGTTCAGATAAAGGGCCGGCACGATCCCGTTATCGTCCCAAGGGCCGTAGTGGTTGTGGAATCCATGACTGCACTGACGCTGATTGACGCGCTTCTGACCGGTATGGGCGCCAGAATGGACAACTTAATAAAAATATGGAAATAGGAAAAGCGGGCTGTTATAAACCTTTCAGCCCGCCTTTTTTGCTTTCATTAAATGTAAGCAGCAAATCATCAATGGGTACGTCATCGATGTAATACATCAGTTTGCTTCTGCTGCAGCGCATAACCATCAGTCTGGAATAATTATGGGAGTATGCCTGCTTATAGGTACTCTTCTGAAGTTTCATCTGATCTTTGACACATTCAAAAAGTTCTCTGCCATGAACCGTATTAATCTTAATCAGAGAGACGCCTCTTTCGTCTGCAAACTGAGGATGCTCTTCCTCGATTCCCCAGTAATCTCCGATGGTGATATCGCCGACGCCCATCCGTTCTCCTACATATTCACACTGATAGCAGCTGGGCCGGTGCATATGATTGCTCCGGTATGCCCGTCCGATATTATTCCTCTTCATATCTTCCACAAAGACACTGCCGGAGGCAAATTCGATCAGGATATAGGGATTATCCACTCCTTTGAATTTATTGCGGAACTGAAAATCCGTAATCTTTGACTGATATACATGTTCCATATGTTCACAGTATTTCTGAAAGACCTTCGGTGAGCCAGAGCCGTGGCAGATCAGATCCACCGTATACAGTCTGGAATAGGATTTGCCCAGATAACTCTTAAGCCCCGCGATCTGACAAGGTGTGCCGGAATAAAGCACGTATCTGCCCTCTTTCAGCAGTTTCTCTACCTTTGGTTTGATATCCGTAGAATCCGCGAAGAGATACTTGCTCCTCCGGAAGGCCTCGCACCCTTCCTGCGTTTCCGCCAGGTCATAGATGACATTCAGATCATCATCATAACGTACGCCCACTACCGCGCCGCCTCTTTTCAAGATTTCTCCGTACAGAATGGGAAAGGCGGCGCCGCTGGCGCTCTTCCACACAGCGTCATCATCCCTGTGCCGCGCGGCATAAACTTCCGGCAGTCCGTCCGCCGGCGGATTTTTCACACTGCTTTGACGGTATATGCAGACTCTTTTGCATTTATCACAGTGGATGCATTTCTCTTCATCAATCTTCGGATAACGGAACCCTTCTTTATCCGTCTCCATACGGATCGCCCCCACCGGGCATGCATCTTTACAGGCCTGACATCCGTAACAGCGGAACACGTCGGAACACTCAAAATACGTTCTGTTGTCCGGCTTTTTCCTGGTCGTGAGCGCTTTCTCCAGAAACTGCCGCGCATGCGTCCGCATCACGTCGCGCTTTCCTTCCACTTTATCATAATCAATGGTAAGATCCTTCAGATTCTTGGGGATTTTTGAACCATGATCAATCAGATGATCGGAAAGATCCAGTTCCGCCAGCAGATTTCGCATCCTGTCCGGATTGGAAAAATGGGGAACGGTAATAAAGTCTCTTTTATAAATCAGCGCAAATGCCGTACAGTGGAAAGAATTGGTGATAACATATTCTGCCTCTCTGACATATCCCAGAAATTCTTCCACTCCGCCGGTAAAATGCCCCTTCTCATTTTCATAGACTTTTTTGCTCCAGTTATGAACGATGGGCAGATTCAGCCGCCGGGACATTTCCGAAGCGACGCTGTTTAAAGATTCATCCACCCGCTTCAGATGCACGTTATGAACATATATATACTTTCCTCTGACTTTCGGCTTTCTGGCCAGCCTGTCAAAATCCTCCGCCTTCAGCAAAAAGGTCGGATCCGCCACCAGATCCACCGGCTGATCCGTCAGTGATTCGATTTCCGCCTTCGCCTTTTTCTCCCGGATAGAAATGCTGTCCAGCTCCCGCAGATACCGCTGAAACATCAGACGGAACTGGGGCGGAATAGTCTCCGTTCCTATACTGGCGGCATAAGAGATGCGCAGAGCGTCCTTATTACCGAACTGAAGGAAATACGCAGGATTGATATCCTTCATCATCTTCCCGTTCCAGATCTGATCACTTCCCGCGATCAGCGCGTCGTATTTCAGATTCGCCTGCACCAGCTCCAGGTAGCTGTTGAATTTCCGGGTAACCGGCAGCACGTGATTGATAAAATGCTCGAATTTATGAAATTTCTCATATTTCGCCGGGGTTTTTATCCGGGCAGACAGACAGCGCAGCCTGTAATAACTGCTGTTGATCAGCCGGTTAATCCCTTCAGAGAAACAGACCTTTTTATTCGTTTTTCCAACCAGCTGATACAGGTTGTCGATGACCGGCAGACGCAGGTTCACGATTTCCACCTGATGCCCCTGCTGTTTCAGGTATTCCTGCAGAGACCACGCCTGAAGAACTGCCCCGTAATTATGCGCGCTGTGAAATGTTACAATTCCTATCTTCATCGTGAGTACTCCTTTCAAAACAGGCCTTCAAATTCCGCCACGGCCTTCCGGTTATAGGCTTCATAGTCCACGTTCATCGGCTTTACCCTTCCCTCGTCAAAGGCCTTTAATCCCCCATATACGCCATTTTCGCTAAGCGGCACCAGATATCCTCCGTTTTCCGTCATAAAGCCTCTGGGGCCGGGAATATCCGTGGATATCACCGGAATGCCAAGAGTGTCCGCTTCCAGAATAACAAGGCCCAGCGCCTCATATCTGGAGGACAAAACAAACACGTCACACCGCTTCAGAATGGGCATGGGATTGGAAATGGCTTTGATAATGATAATATGATCCGCGGCCGAAAGAGAGGCCGCCATCGCCTTCGTCTCCTCATAAATGGGACCGTAGCCTCCGATAATGATCAGATAGCTGTCCGGATTCTCCTTGTGGTATCTGTCAAAGGCTTTCAGCAGAAGATCATGTCCTTTTTCTCTGGAAAATCTTCCTATGGTAATAATTTTTCTGACATCGCTTTCCAGCACCTGCTCCAGTTTTTCCCGGGTGAAGGTGCTTTCCGTATAACTGTCAAAATGAAGGGGCTGCTCTGCTCTTTTCAGAACCCGCTGATAGTCATGGCAGTTATTCACCACAAAAAGATTGTCAGCGCTTTTTCCCAGTTCCCTTGTGAAACCGTAAATATCTTCCGTAACCGGCACAACCCTGTCATAGTCCGCGTAGGCGCGCCGCACCGTAAGCTCATGCTGATTTCCCTTGGTTTTAATCTCACTGAGCATATCATTGTGAACGAAAATCATCTTTCCTGCGCTGGCATGGAGGAACATATTAATGGTTTCCTTCTCATAGCCGAAGAAATGAATCACCCAGTCTAAAGGACAGTGTCCGAAGTATCTCTGATATACCCGGCTGTAGAATCTGTCCACCTTGCGAAGAACGCCTTTTCCTGCCTGATTTTTATTAAAATACCGATGTTGGGCAATTTTCTCTCCCAGAGACTCCCATACCATGTTGGGGATAGGAAGATAACCTACCTTATCCGGGATCATGCAGACACGTTCCGGCTCCTTTTTCAGATATCCGGAACGAAAGGCAATATAATAATTTCTCTTATCCAGATCCAGATGCTCCAATAGGCTGAGCATAGCCGTAGTAATACCGTTCCTTCCCATACCTCCGGCATATAGCAGCACGTTTTCTTTTCCATTATCCGGCGCTTTTTCCTCGTCCAACGCCTTTTCTCCTTTTATGATATGGCGGCACACGTCTGCCGCCGCCTGTCCGTTTTCATACTGACAGTACTTCTGGAGAAATTCCGCATCATCATACTCCCCAGGCTTTTCCATCTCTTCATACAAATCCTCTATACGGCGAACTTTCGGAAAGGGAAAATCCTGCAGCGGCACATAAGTCTCCCGCCCTGCCATATAAAGCTCATAATCATAATGAAAGAGAATCATTTTTCTGCCGGAACAGGCAAAATCAAAGATGACTTCCGAATAATCCGTAATCAGACAGTCGCATACGTTCAGAAAATCATACGTCTCGTATCCTTTGGGGAAAGGACGGATCCGCTTGAAGGCTTTATAATTTACCTTCCCTATTGTAAGAGGATGAAGCTGCACGTAAAGCACCTCATCCTTTTTCATTTTCTGATCCAGACAGGTAAAATAATATTCCAGCTGATCGATATACTGAACCGGATCCGCCGCCTTCCTTCCTCTGAACGCCGGCATATAGCCGTACACTTTCTTTCCGTCCAGTTTCAGCTGTTTTCTGAGATCCTCTCTTCTTTCTTTATCAAAAAAAACAACATTCCCGGGCGTGCCCAATTTCAAAATCTTTCCGCGAAACAGGTTATCGGCAAAGTATGCGTCATTCATGATATCTTTCATATAATCACTGGCACAGAGCCGGTAATCCGCCATCAGAAGACTTCGCTGCTCACTGCCCATATCATAGGCGCTGCGCACATTATCCTTTCCCAGTTTGTAAAGGGGCGTACCGTGCCACGTATTGGTAAGAATCTGCTCTTCCCTTTTGGTGTACCAGTTGGGAAGAGAGCCGTCAATAAATAAAAAACCTGCACGGGCAGCGACTTTGGCATACTGAAATCCACCCTTTTTCATCAGGGAAACCCGGGACATCTGATACCGCTGTATCAGTGCTTTTATCCGGTCCTGACTCTCATTATTGCAGGCAATAAAGACATGGTACTTCCCATACGCTTCATTGCCCGTTATCTCCCTGGCAATCTGAAACATGCTGCTTCCTATGGATTTTTTGCTCACGGAATCAATAAAAATCCATTCTTTTTTCACCTTTGCCCGGTAAAAAAACATCGTATACCAGGACATCAGCAGATAGGGTTTCACTTTTTTCCATACATTTTTCATACGTTTCATCATAAATATATTACTCACTTCTGTTAATTTTATGCCTTCCAGCTGCCTGTACACAGAAAAAGCACCGTTATCCCCAGGTGCTTTTTCCAATATAACTTTATTAAGAAGGTTCTATAATTTCTAATGCCTTCGCATTATTCATTACACTACTATAATATTCTTTATCTGAATATTTGTCAAATGAATTTAAGTCTTAGCGAAAAAAAATATTGATTCATCTCTATTAAGAAAAGGCGCCGCACATTGCGGCGCCTTTCCCATCGTTATAATCTTGCCAAGACTAAAAGTTAATTATTTTGTCACTACAGTTTTCATCGGTGACCAAGCACTGTATACTTTTTCACCATTGATTACCTGATATGCACGTGTGCGAATATAGTATGTTCTTCCGGAATGTACAGTTGTGCATGTCTGTCTGGTAACTTTATTTGCGATCGCAAAGTCTTTTGTTGTTGCTTTCCACCAGTCAGATCTGATTGAATACTGTACTTCAAATCCGTCAGCACCTTTTACAGTGCTTGTTGTAACTGTGAATGCTTTTTTAGCCGTCTTAGATGTTACGCTTGGTGTGAATGTCGGAGCACCAACTGCGCCAACTTTAACATCGATATCCAGACTTGTTGCTTCGCAGTTCTCTGTAGCTGCAGCGCTTACTGTAATAACGCACTCACCAACCTGATGATATTTGATAACACCATCCGCAGTTACAGTTGCAACGCTTGCATCACTTGTGGAATATGTCAGTTTTGTATCCGGATCAGATACAGTTGTGGCAAGTTTCAGTGTACAATCCTTGCTGTTCGTATATCTGCTTCCATTAGCCAGGTCTCTCTTCTGAGCTGCAACAGTCATCTCAATAGACTGTGCTGCTTTTGTAATGTTGAAGTTTTTGCTAATGCTTCCTGAGTACTCGCCCATACCTGTTACAGTAACAGTTGCCTCACCACCGTAAACGTTATCTGTATATGCTACAGTATAATCTTTACCTTCTTCCAGAGTTTTGTTACCAATTGTAACAACTACTGCAGGTTCCTGAGCTTCGCCAGTATAAACTACATCAGCAATATCAGCAATTTTAGCACCTGATTTGCTTAAATCATCGCCAATTACATTGATAGTAGCTGTAAGTTCACCTTCAAAACGACCTTCTACTGGAGTAACTGTTACTGTATAAACACCAGCTTCAGCCTTACCTGTCGTATTTACTTCCTTACCGTCTTTAGTAACTTCTACTTCAATTTTACTAGCATCATCTACTGTTGCATATACGGCATTGTTGCTCTGATACTGAACTTTTACTGCATCCATAATATCAGACCAATCATCACCTTTTTCAAAATCTTTGATATCTGCTAATTTGAATGTATCTTCGAAACTTTCACCTTCAATGACAAAAGTAACCAGACGCTGTCTGAGATAAAGCTCCCGGGTTCCCCCTGACAATTCTTTTTGTTCCAGATAACTTCTGTACGCTTCCAGTACTGATTCATATTCCATGCCTTATTCATTCCTTTCACTTTGCTCAGACATTTATTATTATTCATTCTGAGCATATTTTTTTCATTATAAGTCTTTTTAACAAGGAACTCATATAGTACAGAACTTATATCATCGTCAGTCAGTACTCATACCACTCAACATTTTTCTTCCGAAATCCACTGCTGAACCACTGCTGAATTTTCTTTCAGTCCAAGGGCGATCTGCTCTGCCGGCATCCCCATGTCCGCAAAAGCACGCGCCATCTCTTTCTTTGTCTTCTCAATTCCACGTTTCTCACCGATTTTCAATCCGCGTTTCTCTCCGGTTTCCAGTCCTTCCCTGTATATTTTATCCATCGCTTCGCACATCATCCGCACCCCTTCCTCTGTTTCCTTTAATTCCCGGATACGTTCCGCAAGCACTGTGCTGTATACATCATCCGCATTCCGGCAGTTCAGGTCATGCATGAGACGCCCCAGCTCCGTTTCATCCTGTATCCTGGAATTTACATATATAATGCTGCTCCTGTCCGCAAATTCTTCCCCTGT